>JAOAES010000349.1 GCA_026416655.1 Fimbriimonadales bacterium | reverse complement strand
GGCGCAGCGGGGCTGGCGCAAGGTGCGCGCCCTCGCGCAACGGCTCAATCGCGCCCGCCCGCCCGAAGCCCGAACCATCGCGTCGCTGCCTGTGGACGCCCGCTCGCCCCAAGCCCTCGCCCAACTGCTCGGCTGCGATGTGATTGTCGGCGCGGTGGACAGCGCAGTCGCACGGCAGTATCTCAACACCGTCGCGATGTGTGCCCTGATTCCCTATCTGGACGCAGGGGTGGGCGTGCGCAGCGAGAACGGCAAACTCGCGCAGGGCGGCGGGCAGGTACAGACGATTATCCCGGGCGAAACCGCCTGCATCGCCTGCGTGGAGCGCGGGATTCGCCAGAGCGTGGAGGAGCAGCTTACGCCCCACCAGCGCGAACTCTCCATTCGTGGCGGCTACATTCAGGGCGAACACATCCCCAACCCGCAGGTGGTGTTTCTGAACGGGGTAGTGGGGAACCTGCTGGCGTGGGAACTGGTAAAATTAGCTACGGGGTGCGCGCCGACGCAGCCGTATGTTTATTACGACCTGCTCCAGCAGCAGGCGTTTCCTGCCCGCGCCGAGCGCAACCCGCACTGCCTGCTCTGCTCGGAGCATCCCGACAGTCTGCTGGGGCAGGGGTTGTATGGGCTGAGGGGGTACATTCAGATTGAGAACGGGCGAAAGCGGCGCGGGAAGCCGATTCCCGCCCCGCGTGGAGGCTAAACGATGGCAAAGCCGATTCCTGTAAACCGCCGCTGGCAGGAGAATCAGCGTTCGCGACAGGCGAATAACGCGAACGCCGCGCCTGCACAGCCCGCGTCGCCCCACCGCGATTATCGCGAACTGCTGCGCGAACTGTTGGAGGGTCTGCGCGGCTCGATTCAGGTCAATGAACCGGAGCCGGTGGAGCAGGCTCTGGTTTCTTGCCCCGTCGAGGCGACCGAGCGTCTCGTTCCGCGACGCGATCCGCCGCCCCGCGTCATCCCCGCACGCTACAGGGAAACTTGCATAGGCTGCGGCGCGCTCATCAATCCGGGCGACCCCATCGCGCGCCACCCGCGCTGGGGCGACTGGGTGCATGTCGGGTGTTGCGACCGTCAGCAACGCGCCGCGCGCCGCGTCATCGAAGCGCGCTATCGGGGTCTCTGCTACGCCTGCGCCCGCCCGATTCTGCCGGGTCAACAGATTACCCCCCAGCGCGGCTACGGCTGGGTGCATCTGGAGTGCGCATCGCAATAAACTACAACTGCCCCCCTGCCACGCGATACGCCTCGCCTGTGATGTAGCTCGCCTCGTCCGATGCCAGAAACACCACGAGGTTCGCCACATCGTCGTAGGCGCAGCCGCGCCCCAGCGGAACCTGCGCCTCGTAATAACGCCGAATCGCCTCTTCGGGCAAGCCCCACTTCCGCGCGTACTGCTCAAACAGCGTCCCCTGCCACATCGGCGAATCGAGCAGGTTGCCCGGACACACGGCGTTCACCCGTATCCCGTAGGGGGCTAAGTCCATCGCGATGCTTTGCGTCAGTCCAATCCCGCCGAACTTGCTCGCGGCGTAGGCGCAGTTTTTGTAGCTCCCCTTCAGCCCCGATTTGGAGTTAATCTGGATAATCACGCCGCTGCCTTGTTGCTTCATCAGTTTCGCCGCCTCGCGGGCGCACAGGAAGTAGCCCGTCAGGTTCACATCGATCTGCCACTGCCATTGCTCCAGCGTCATCTCGGTCAGCTCGGCGGAGTGGATGACGCCTGCGTTCGCAACGAGAATGTCCAGCCTGCCGAAGCGGTGCGTAATTTGCTGGGCAGCGTCTACCACTTCCTGTTCGCGCCGAATGTCGCAGGGCAGGGCGAGCGTTGCGCAGTGGGGATGTTGCCGGGGGATTGCATCAGCGACCGCCTGCAGTTTTTCCGCCTGCACATCGCTGAGCGCAAGCCCACTGCAACCTTCTTGCGCCAGGCGATACGCTAATGCTTCGCCCAGCCCCTGCGCCGCGCCTGTAATCCACGCTGTGCGCCCCTGCAGACGCATTTAGTTTTCTCCCTGCACCGGCTCCACCAAAACCGCCGTGCCGTACACCAGAATCTCGGCGGAGTTGGAGGTAATGTTGCCCGACACGAACCGCACATTCACGACCGCGTTCGCGCCCAGCCGCGCCGCCTCCTCCATCATGCGCCGTTCCGACTCCGCCCGCGCGTTGGAGAGCATCTCTGTATACTCCTTTAGCTCGCCGCCAACCAGCTGGCGCAGTCCCGCCAGAAAATCTTTGCCCAAGTGCGTCGCCCGAACCGTGTTGCCTTTCACAACGCCCAGCACTTTCACGATACGGTAGCCGGGCACTTCGGGCAGTGTGGTGATTAGCATTTTTCTCCCTCCTGATAGGACAGGGTTCGACAGGGGCGACAGGATTCCTGCTACAGCCTGCGTTTCAGCCCAGCGGCGCGCCGTCCGCTTTCGCCTGCAGAATCAGATGCTCGCGCAGGGCGTCGGCGACGGCGTCCGCCTGCGCAGGCGTCGTATAACCGCGCACCTGAAAAGTGTAGCGCGTCGTGTCCAGCGTGCGGGGTCCCGACACCTGCAGTTCCCCTTGCAGCGCGGGATGGCTGAAGGCGCAGACGCTCTCCTGCAGCCACCGACGCGCCTCAATAAGCCCGTACTCCGCCGCGAGGCTCACATCGAGCGTAATCTGCGCGCGCCCGCGACTGTGATTCATCACGCGACTGATGCTGCTGTTGGCGAAGGTAATCAGCCTGCCCTCGTCGTCTCGAATGCGCGTGATGCGCATCCCCATCGTCTCCACCACCCCATGCACGCCGTCGATGGTCACCTCCTCGCCGACGGTGAACTGGTCTTCCACGAGAATAAAAAAGCCGTTCAGCACATCGCGTACAATCTGCTGCGCGCCTAAGCTAATCGCCAGCCCCGTCACGCCCGCCGTCGCCAGCACGGGACCGAGATTCACCCCCATCGCGCCAAGTACGCTGAGCAAGCCCACGAACAGCAACACATATCCCAACACGCTGTTGAGCAGCGCGCTAATGGTCTTGATTTGCGCCTGACGCCGCTCCGAAATCTCGATTTTGCTGGTGAGTGCGCGGGTGATGAGCAAAATCACACGCCCGCCCAGCCAGCGAGCGACCACCACCAGCGCG
>JAOAES010000342.1 GCA_026416655.1 Fimbriimonadales bacterium | reverse complement strand
GAACGCACGCAACAGGGGCACTGCCAGACCTGCGCTGTGTGCCAGAAATGGTCGGACGCGGGCGAGCATCCCGACCTGCGCGTGCTGAAGCCGGACCCTGACCAGATTAAAATCGACGCGGTGCGCGAGACGCGCAACTGGACGAACTTCGCGCCCGCCGTTGCGCCGTTTCGGTTCGTGATTCTGGAAGAGGCACATCGGCTGAACCCCGCCGCCGCGAACGCGCTGCTCAAAACTTTAGAGGAGCCGCCTCCGCGCTATCATTTTATCCTTACCACGCCCGCCAGCGACCTGCTGTTGCAGACGATTCTGTCGCGCTGCCGAATCGTGCGGCTGGGCGCACTGACCACGGAAGGCGTCTCCCAGCATCTTAAGACACGCTTCGAACTGCCCGAAGCAACGCTGCAGACCATCGCCGAGTTCTCAGAGGGAGCGATTGGACGCGCGATTCGCTGGGCGGAGACGCTGCAACGCCCCGAAACGGAGAGCCGAGGCAAGGCGGCGCAGAGCGAGCTGGACGCACTGCAGAAACTGTTGGAGGTGTTCGCGCGGCTTGGTACGGCGTCGCTGGAGGAGGCGTTGCGCCTTGCCTATGACTTCCGTGAGGCGTGCAAGGCGCTGGAGGGCGGCACAGAGGAACGCTCGCCCCGCGCCGCGCTCGCGCTCGGACTGGAGTATCTGATCCAGTGGTATCGCGACAGCCTCGCGCTGAACTATCCGAACGCCAGTCTGCGCTTCGCGTCGCACCGACAGGAGCTGAGCTTGCTCGCCCGCCGATTCGCTCTCGGCGAACGCATGCGCGACCTGCAGATCATCACCGAAGCCCGCCGCGCGATACTCGGCAACGCGAACGCGCAGATTGTGACGGAACATTTGTTCGTTCAGCTGCTGCGGGTGTAGTTATGCACGGTTGGTGGGAGAAGCTGATGGGCAAGCCGAATATCCGTCCCGAACGCTTGATTCTCGGGTTGGGCAACCCCGGCGCGCAGTACGCTTCCACACGCCACAATGTCGGATTCTGGACCGTAGACCTGCTCGCTGAGCGGCACGGGATTGAACTCAAAACGCGCCGCCATAACAGCAAGCTGGGCGTGGGGACGATTGGCGGCGTTCCCGTCGTGCTGGCGAAGCCGCAAACGTACATGAACCTTTCAGGCGAGGCGGCGCGCGCTTTGCTGCAGGCATATCACCTAAAACCAGACCAGATGCTGGTGATTTTCGACGACATCTGGTTGCAACCGGGCATAGTGCGCGTGCGGGCGAAAGGCTCCGCCGGCGGGCATAACGGCATGAAATCGATCATCGGGGCGTTGGGTACGGAGGTGTTCCCGCGTGTGCGCATCGGAATCGGACATCCCCCCGACGACATAGATTTAGCCGACTATGTGCTGTCGCCGCCCGCCTCTGAGGAACGCGAGCCGTTGCTTGCCGCCGTCCAACGCGCCGCCGACGCTTGCGAGGCCTGGCTCACCGAGCCGATAGAACAGGTCATGAACCGGTTCAATCGCGAACAGTAAGAAAATAGGATAATCTTCTTCGCATGGTGTATACTTACCCTCGATGAGCGCAGCGAAACCTCTGATTGGGATTACCGCGAACTGGAAATCGGTAGACGAGATTAGTGGGCGGGTCAGTCTGAACGATGGGTATGCCCGTTCCGTGTTTCGGGCGGGCGGCGTGGCGGTGCTGATACCCCCAGGCGCGGACGCGCAGGCGTTGGCGGAGCATTTAGATGGGCTGCTCATTCCCGGCGGCGATGATATCGACCCCAAATACTATGGCGAGACGCTCCATCCGAAAGCGCACCTTGTAAACGCGGCGCGGTTCGACGAGGAGTGGGCGCTGTTGGAGGCGTTCGAGGCGCGGCGCAAGCCGATACTGGGAATCTGCTATGGCTGTCAGCTGCTGAATGTGTGGCGCGGCGGCTCGCTTCATCAGCACCTGCCCGACTTGCCGACCGTGACTTTAGCGCACCAGCGAGCCAGCAAGGAAGAGCCGTTCCCACGCCACTTTGTGGAGGTGGAGCCTCGCTCGAAGCTCGCGCAGATTGAGGCGCAAACGCGCTTTGAGATTGTGAGTGCACACCATCAGGCGATTAAGGAGCTGGGCAAGCGGCTCGTGATTACCGCCTACTCGCCTGACGGTGTGATCGAGGCGATTGAGGACCCTGACCATCCGTTCTTTATCGGTGTGCAGTGGCATCCGGAGCGCGACCCGGACGCCCCCGCCACGCGCCGCCTGTTCGAGGCGTTTGTGGCGGCATGCGCGACACACCAGGAGGAAACCGCCATGCCAACCTTAGCCGAGGGCGCGCTGGAGTTGCTGATTGCGTTGCAGACGCCCGCTCCGAAAGGCTATCGGGGCATCCCCGCGCTTGTGTGGGGCGAGCCGGGCGTGGGCAAGTCCACCTTTATCGAGTCGCTGCATCGCCCCGACTACCCCGTGCTGACGCTGATTGCCTCGCTGCACGACCCGACCGACTTCAACGGGCTACCGACGCTGCAGGACGGCAGGGTGCGCTTCGTGCCGCCCGAGTGGGTGGAGCCGTTCGAACAGGCGCAGCAGGGCATCCTGTTTCTGGACGAGCTGACCACCGCGCCGCCGACGGTGCAAGCCGCGCTGTTGCGCCTCGTGCTGGAGCGCAGGCTGGGCGCGTATGCCCTGCCGAACGAGGTGAGCATCGCTGCCGCAGCCAACCCGCCCGAAATCGCCGCCAGTGGCTGGGAACTCAGCCCGCCGCTTGCCAACCGCTTCGTGCATATCAAGTGGCAGCTGCCCAGCGAGGCGTACCGCACCGCGCTGGAGCAAGGGGGCTTTGACCCCGCGCCCAGTTTGAAGGTAGACCGCGCCCAGCACGCGACGCGCCTTGTCTACTGGCGAGCGGTTTCGGCAGGGTTCCTCAAGCGCAGCCCGCAGCTGCATCACACCCAACCCGCCGAGGGCGAGTACGCCTTCGCCTCGCCGCGCACCTGGGACTACGCGATTGCGCTGATGGCAAGCTGCGACCTATTGGGCTACGCGCCACGCCCCGACGCTCCCGACCGCCAGACGCGCCCGTTTGTGAACCTCGTGCGCGGCGCGCTGGGCGACGGCGCCGCCACGCCCCTGCTCAAATACCTGCGCGAACTGCGCATCCCCGACCCCGAAGCCGTGCTGAGGGGCGAAGTGCCAATAGACACGGGCTTGCGCGAGGACGAGCTGATGACCCTGTTCGGCGCGATGACCGCGCTGGTGCTACAGGCGTTGGAGGCGAACGCGACTCACACGGGGGCGTATGCCGAGCGCTACCTGCAGGGCGCGTTGCGCGTGGCGCATGCGGGCAAGCCCGACGCGATTTACACCCTGCTGCGCCGCCTCGTGCGCGAGGGCAAGTTCCACGCGCTGGCAGTCCGCTCCCGTGAGATTGCAGGGTTGGTGCAGTCGCTGAGCCGCTACTACGAAGGGCTGGCGGAGCTGCTGGAGGGGCGGTAGGGGTATAATTTCGCGGCTAATGAAAATGCCCAAACGCTATCGTGGAACTGTGCGCAATGGGGTGGTCGTGCTGGAGCCCGAAGCACGACTACCCGAAGGTACGGAAGTGGAAGTCGTTGAGCGCGTGTCTGAGTTTCAGCCCGACTGGCAAGTAGCTTGGCAGAGCGTGGGCATCGGACGCGACCGAGAAGGACATACTGATGTGAGTGAGCAGGTAGATAAGTTTCTTATTCAAGCATACTCTCAGGAGACTCAGTGAGTCCTTCGCGCTGGCAACGGCTGGCTTGTTTCGCAGACACGAGCTTTTTCTACGCGCTGGTAGACGCAGGCGATCGCTGGCACGACGACTGCGTACAGCTACTACAGCATATTCAGCAACAGGGTAGACTGGTTGTCTGCACGCCGCTTGTAATCGCGGAAACGCACACGCTCATTCTTCATCGCATAGGATACCCGCAGGCTATTCACTGGGTTTCTATGGTAGAGCAGTGGGCTGAGGCTATCGAAGTGACTCCTGAGCAGAGGAAGCGGGCAGTGGAAATCCTTACCCAATACGCAGACCAATCATTCACTTACACGGACGCTGTGAGTTTTGCCGTCATAGAGACGCAGGGCTTGAAAATCGCCTTGTCCTGCGACAAGCATTTCTTGGCTTTTGGCGGCGATTTTGTCACACTGCCGCTGTCAGGTACGCACCTGCCTGCACTTTAGCAGGGAGGCAGTCGCTGAGCCGCTACTACGAAGGGCTGGCGGAGCTGCTGGAGCGGCGGTAGGGGGATACTTCCCTGTGGAGGGTACAATTTTCCCGCCATGGCAGTGGAGATTACGATACGCTTGCCAGAGTCGCAAGCAGAGCGATTGCGGGCATTAGCGCAGGCGCGGGGGGTGTCGCTGGAAGCACTGGTGCGGGAAACACTGCAACGCGCGTTGCCCGATGCCTCACTTGAAACCTCCTTTGCCGAAGGCGAAAGCCCTGAGGGGCTGGAGGTACGCTTTGAACGCACTTCTGAAGGCTACACGCGCCTGAAACTGTACCGAAGCGGTGTGGAAGTGCTTCCCGACCCGTGGTCAATCGTGGGCTGCGGTAGATCCGGCATGGGCGACCTCTCGACGCGCCACGATGACTACTTCGTGGAGGCAATTCTGGGACAGCCATGAGGGTTTTCGTGGATACCTCTGCCTGGGTAGCCCTTGCAGACACGAGCGATTCGCAACATACCGAAGCACGCACCCTCTGGGAGCATCTGCTGTCCTCCAACGCGGAACTGGTAACCACGAATTATGTCGCTGTGGAGACAATAGCCGTATTGCAGCGGCGGCTCGGAATGCAGGCAGTGAACCGCGCTCTTCCAAGCATTGCATCGGTTCATATAGAGTGGGTTGATGAACCTTTGCACAGCGCAGGGATGCAACTGTTCATCACACAAAACCGTCGCGAGCTAAGCCTTGTGGACTGCGTGAGTTTCGAGTGCATGCGCCGCGAAGGGATTCAGCTTGCGTTTTGCTTCGATGCCCACTTCAGCGAGTTCGGCTTTCGCCAACTAACCGAAGCTGATTTCAGCGAAGGATAGCGGTTTCTCGATCTCTTGAACAGTCTCTCCTGTAGGAGGCAGATTGTATGGCGGCACCGAAGCCGATGCCTCGCCCGTGCATAACCGTAGCGTCGGCGTCCCCGCCGACGATTGGAGCAATAGCGACTAAAGTCGCGTCCACACAAACCAAACCCGTCTGCGCGGGCTGAAAGAGCCGACGCAGGTCGGCTTCGTCTGCACAGGAACGGCTTCAGCTGTAAACAGTCTCCAAACGCCTCTGATACAAAATCGTCTTCTGATACAGGGCAGCCACAGGGGGCTGCCCCTACACAGCGTTGGCGTAGGGGTGCGCCCCTGTGCGCACCCTGAGAAATTTGTGAGACATTTATATAAGAAATACTTAGTCACCTTCTGCGAATAAATTCGCGCCCACGCAATCGAAAAACCCCGCCTACGCGGGGTTAGAAAAACCCGCGCAGGCGGGTTTTACAGTTGGGTGGGCGCGAATTCATTCGCCTGAGACTGACGCAAGCGCGTTCCGCATTCATGGAAACTTCAAGCTCTACTACTAATCGGGGTTTCAAGCGTCATCATGTCCTCACCCCATACCCCCCTCTTCCGCACTTGGGAGAGGGGGAACTCGGCTCCCCTCTCCCGCGTCGCGGGAGAGGGGCAGGGGGTGAGGGCTGACGTCGCATTAGAAACCCCAATCGGTATGAGACTGCGATGGTCAGCATGTTGTTCAAATCCCATCAGCCGATTAGCCCCCGCAGCCACATCGGATTTCGCGCTTAGTATGCCTACCTTGCGCATCGTCCCTGCCAAATGCCAACTCTCGCAAAAATAGTGTATACTTCCCACAGGAGGGCGGCGATGGAGCAGCAGGCAGTGGAAGTAGAAATCGTCGTGCCCTGCGTGGAGGGGCAGCAACATCCCATCCGCTTGCGCATTCACAGCTGGGACGAGTGGGAGGTGGCGTACAACCCCTGCGAGGCGTTGCTGGGTCGGGCGTTCGGCTTGATGGCGCCCTGCAGCCACTATGTGCGCGAGAACCGCGATCGGCTGAAGCGCGCGGTTGTGGAGCAGTTAGCGATTGCAGGCGCGCCTGCCGTGCCCGCGCTGATTGGGGCGTTGGGGGATTGGGATGAATGGGTGCGCCGTGCGGCGGCGGAGGCGTTGGGTCAGATCGGCGACCCGCAAGCCGTGCCCGCGCTCATTCAGGCGTTGGGGGATGTTGACGAGGAAGTGCGAACAGCGGCCTGTAGAGCTTTGGGAGCTGTTGGTGAACCACAGGCGATACCAGCCATTAAGAGGGTTTTGCACAACGATAATAGTCCGAAAGTTCGCGTGCAGGCATGCCGCAGCCTGGGGGTAATCGGGGGGATTGCCGAAGGCACCGACTTTGCTAGCATAGTGACCACAAACGTCTCCCGCTCAGCAGGAAGGCGGATGGGGCAGAAACTTGTTCGCACGGCAATATGGGCAATCGGAAATATTCGTCCACCGTTAGACCAAAATAACCTCAGGACAATCCTGTCGGCTCGTGAGGTTGGAAATCACGATAAGAGATGGTGGACAGAGCGTACAGTATGCTGGGCTTTGGGGAGATTAGGAGCCTCAGACCAAGCAAGCGAGGTTGCTTCCCTAACACACATACAGACAGGCAATGAGGATGTGCGTCGTACCGCTTGTTGGAGCCTCGGACACTTGGGGAGCGTAGAGGAAATACCTATCTTGGCTGAGAGGCTGGGCGATAGAAACAAAGCAGTTCGTTGGGCAGCGTGCGTCGCTCTGTCGCGAATTGGCGCTCCTGCTATACCGACACTGGTTAACTTGCTAAACAGTGAAAATTTTGAGCAGCAGTGGTTGGCAGCGGAGGCTCTCAGGCGCATAGGTGTTCTTGCTTTGCCAAGTCTTGTGGATGCACTTGACTCGCGCGACAACCTGATAAGAGCCGGTGCTTGTAGAGTAATAGGTCGGATAGCCGCCGAAAACGAGATTGATAATGAGATGCGTGTGATTATCGAGAATTCTCTGCTGAGGCGCCTCACCGAAGCGAACCGCTTCGTTCGGGCAGAAGCACTGCGCGCGTTGGCAAAAGTTGCTGGCATTCGGAAGTTGGAGACATTTTGGCAAATGCGTCATGACAGCGACGCGCTTGTGCGCTGCGCCGCTTTGGAAGCACTGGTTTCCTTGAGCAGCGATCCAGATTCACGCAACGAGTTGACGACGTTGATAAGGCATCCTGACAGCTTCGTACGAAAACAAGCATGTGAAGCGGTCGCTGCTGCTCACATCCGGGAGGCGACGCATAGCCTGATTCAAGCTCTGAGAGACAGAAACCCCTTTGTCCGTAAGGCAGCTTGTAAAGCACTGGGTGCGGTTGCTGACACCGACAACGCGCGAGAGATCGAACAACTCTTGGACGACAACAATCAATTTGTTCGAAAAGCTGCTTGTGAAGCTTTAGGCAGAGTAGGAGACTTATCTTCAATCAATAAGCTATTACCCCGACTTAAAGACGAGTCCAGCTTCATCCGCAAGGCGGTTTGTGAAGCAATCGCCGCGATAGGTGAGAGACACTCTCCTGAAGAACTACCAGTAACAGCCTTTATTGAGCTACGGAAACGGTTGTTCGATTCCAGCGAACACGTGCGTTGGGCGTCTTGGCGTGCGCTAGATCGCCTTGGTGTACGCGAGTTTCCTCCCCCTGTGCGAAGCTGGATGCTCCGCGAGTCCGACGCTAACATATCATGAGAGCGGACTCGGACAATCCCTATCGGTCATTCTCTCATAAGACTTACAATTTTATCAAAAATACTCTTGTCACAGTATGTCCAATATGATTGCGCTGAATTCTTACGAATTGGGCGTATCTTGGCGAGTTGCCTTTTGATCTTCTGAGACTCGCTGAAAGTAATCGGAATCACCGTTTCACTTATCGATGGTTTATTCCAAACTCCCCACCACCGACCTGTCCACTGAGCATGCACGGCTTGATTCTGATAGTCTTTTTTCTTCGTTACAGCGTGCCCGACGACATAAACTAATACCTGCTCTACGCGTTCAAGCGAGATCGCGTCAACGCGAGTGCCCGTAATAGCAAGCTGGGGATCGTCTACAATTTCTGCCCATGATTGACTAACGTACTGGCGGAGGTCCTTCAAGCAAATCTCCTTCTGGACATTCAGGATGAGGTGATAATGAACAACGCCACGCTGCTGGAATTCCATTTTCCAAATCACAAACCACTCCAGTCCTGCTAAACGACGCGCCAAGCGAACTCGGAAGCAGTGAAGATCCCTTTTGCTTTCTTTGGGACATCTCTGGCGATAGGTTAGGGTTATCGCGTAGTTGTGCGACTGCTGGAGGCGCGGGAGCAAGCTGAACACCGTCTTTATCAAGCGATTCCTACTGTGGCGAGACCACACATTGCGTACAGGCCCACGTGTTCCGCCGCCGATGAACTTCTTCCCAGAGGGTATCTTTACTTCCAACAGTGCGCCACGCTGCCTCGCCACGACTACCCTGTTCCGTGCCTGTCTCT
>JAOAES010000263.1 GCA_026416655.1 Fimbriimonadales bacterium | reverse complement strand
CGTCCATCTCGCGCACCATCTCCATCAGCGTCACGCCCGTTTCAGTCTCGCCGTTCAAAATCGCATACTGTATCGGCGACGCGCCGCGATATTTCGGCAACAGCGAAGCATGCAGGTTCCAGTTGCCCAGCGGCGCAATCTCCAGCACGCTCTGGGGCAGAATCTTGCCGTAGGACGCCAGCACAATTAGGTCGGGGGCAAGAGCGCGCAGCTGCTCAATAAATTCGGGGTCGCGCGCTCGTTCGGGGGGCAGCACAGGTAGCCCCAGCGACTCCGCCCGTTCGTGGACTGGGGTCTTCTGCAGGCGCATTCCCCGTCCCGCAGGCTTCGGGGGCTGACTGACAACGGTCAGAATCGGATGCCCCTCGCTGTGCAGTCGCTCCAGCGCGGGCACAGCAAACGCCCCAGAACCGAAATAGACGATACGGGGACGGCTCAGATAATCTCCTCCTCGTTCTCGCTCTGCGGATGCTCCCAGCGCAGCGTCTCCTGTATCGCACGGTCGATGAACAGGATGCCCTCCAGATGGTCTACCTCGTGCAGGGCGATTCGGGCGGGGTCGTCCTCCAGATGCAAGCGGATGGGCT
This sequence comes from Fimbriimonadales bacterium, assembly GCA_026416655.1. Taxonomy (GTDB): domain Bacteria; phylum Armatimonadota; class Fimbriimonadia; order Fimbriimonadales; family GBS-DC; genus GBS-DC. The sequence continues at coordinate 14,826 of JAOAES010000263.1, read as the reverse complement.
TACCGTGTCGGTTTACCCCGCGCAGGGTGATATACTTGGGGCGTTTCACATCCCCAAACAGTTGCGGAATGCTCAGACAGCCTTCCAGCCCGGTCTGCTCACCGGCGCGTTCCAGCACCTGCGGGTTAATCACGACGCGAGGCTGCTGATCCGGCGGCGCGATGATAATCAATCGGATAGGCACGCCTACCTGCGGCGCTGCCAGCCCCACGCCTTTCGCTTTTTTCATCACGCGCAGCATATGCTCTATCAGCTCGTTCAGGTCGGGCGTGATGCGCTGCACAGGCTTCGCCGTCTTGCGCAACAGGGGATCGGGATACTTCACGACCCCGTCGTCGCGCTCGAAGTAAACGCGAAAATCGGCTGGTATAACGATTTTGGGTTCCTTCATCGTCGCTAAGCAGATTATACCTTGCAAGGTACAATCCCTGCACATGAGCCAGCTGCTCACGGAGCTGATTAACTACTATCAACAGTGCTTGCTTCAGGAGCGGCGCGAGACGCTGAGCATACTGGAGTCGCGTATTGAGCAGTTGCTGATTCCGCTGCACGAGTGGGCGCACGACGGCTGGCAGAGCCTGAACGGGCTGGCGTCGGTGCAGCAGTTCGTGCAGGCGCAGCGCGGGCGGGGCACGGTGGCGATAGTGTATGCGCCGTATGCGCTGACCACCGCGCGTGGTACACGCCACGAACCGCTGATTGGCGTCTACGGTTCCATCTCGCGCGGGGCGTTGCGGTTCGACCCTGCGGATTTGTGGCTCAGTAGTCTGCTCAGTGCGGAGATGGACTCTGACGACCTGCAGAGCCTGCGTGACGAGTTGGAGCGCGCCGCCCGCCTCACGCCTGCCGCGTTCCGCAGTGCCGTCGACGCGATTATTGAGCGTGAGGGACTGCCCACGCCGCAACCGTGCCCTGATGTGGAGGCTCTCAAGCGTGCGCCCGAAGGAACCCTCTCGGCGTTGCCTGCACTGTGGATTGTGCCCGTGGAGTCGCGCTACGATCGGGGGCTGACGCGCGAGTTGGACAAACTGCGCCCCCAGGTTCAGAAGTCGTTCCTGCCGAAGCTGGGCGCGTTGGCATATCTCAGCCGCCCGCCGCGCACTGAGCCACTCACTCTGGATGAAGTGCTAAACGCCTACGCGAACCCCGTTAGCCCCACCTTCAGCCAGGCGGTTGCGATTGCGCACGCGCTGAAACAGCCCGTTAGCGTCATCACGGGACCGCCGGGCACAGGCAAAACGCGCATCATCGCAGGGCTTGTGCTGGAGCAGCTGATTCAGGGCAAGCCCACGCTGATTGCCAGTCGTATCAACACGGCGGTGGACACAGCCGTCGCGATGGTGGAGCGTCTGCTGGGGCGCGGGGCGATTCTGCGCACGGGCAACCAAGAAGCGCGCATGGAGTTGGCGGCACTGGCGTCGGAGGTCGCAGGATGGAAAACTTTTCAGGGCGCAGGCGAGGTGTGGCAGGGGGACTCGGTTCGTGAGACGCCCACGCTCGTCGAAGTCAAGGCGCAGGAAGCCGTGCGTCGCTTCCATCAGGCAGTTGGTCAGTTGCGTCGCACGGCGGCGCGCGTCGCGCATAGCGACCCCGCCCCACTGCGCTGGTATCAGTTTCTGCAGCGTGGGCGTGTCGCCCGCTACGAACGCGCGTGGCAAGCCCTGCTCCGCGAGGCGGAGACGCTCACAGACATGGTGGCGCGCCTGCGCCAGCGCAAACTCCATCAGCTGCGCGAGCGGTTAGACAAGCTCATCGCGGCGTCGGCGGGCGAGATGGCGCGTCTGCAACGCGCCTTACAAAGCGATAGCCGCGCACGCCATCGCGTGTTCGAAAAGCTCGCCCAACTGGGCTACCCCGTCGCCCTCTCCAGCCTAACGGTTAGCATGAACCTGCCGCTGGAGCCAGAGCTGTTCGACCTGCTGATTATCGACGAGGCGTCCACTTGCGACCCCGCCTCGTTGTTGCCCTTGCTGTATCGGGCGCGGCGCGTGGCGATTGTCGGCGACCCGCAGCAGCTGCCCCACATCACAGGCAACGGCTGGAAACTGATTACGCCCGCGCCATGCCTGAAGGACGCTCAGGGGCAGCCCTTCAGCGCGGAGTTCGGCGCGTCGGCGTATGAACTGATGCGCGCGCTGGTAGGCGGCGAGGCGCACGCGCTGTTAGCCGACCATTTCCGCTGCCCGCCGCAGGTCATCAGCTTCGCCAACGCGCGGTTCTACGGCGGCAACCTGCGCATTCACACGCCCGAAGCCCCCAGTGCGCTTCAGTTGCGCCTCATCGAGGGCGAGCAGCGCGGCACGCGCACGGGCAGCCGCCTGAACGATGCGCAACAGACCGCCGCGCTGGAAGCTATCCGCGCGTGGGCGCAGGCGAACCCCGACGCAACCTACGGCATCGTAACGCCCTATCGCGCTGCAGCCGACGCCCTCATCCGCGCCGCTCAGAACGATTCAAGGCTCAGCCCTCTGCTGGAGACTGAGCGACTGCTGATTGGCACGGCGCACCGCTTTCAGGGCAACGAGGTGGACTACCTCGTGTTTGCGACCATCGTCGGCTCGAACGCCGCCGAGCGCGACCTGCGCTGGGTGGAACAGCCAAACCTGTTCAACGTCGCCATAACCCGCGCCCGGCGCGAGCTGCTCATTCTTGCCGACGCCGTGTTGTGGGCGCGGCGCGCCCTCCCGCTTACCTGCCAGCTGACCGAGACACAGGTGATGATGCTCGACCCCACGCCACAGCCCAAGTCGGAGCTGTTGCACGCCATCGGGGCGTTTCTGCAGGCGCATCAGCTGCCCCACCACCTGCAGGCAATCTATCGGGGCTACCATTTGGACATCATAGACGCGCATATGCCCCCGCGCTGGGCATTCAACTTGCTGGACGCACCTGCGCTGAGCCAGATGACCCCGCTCAGTGCGCTGGAGGCGTGGGCAGAAGCGCACGCCCTGCGACGACACGGGGTCGAACTGCGCTGGCTGGAGCCGCGCACCTGGCAACTGCAACTCGCGCGCTGGATGGCTGAGCAAGAGCTGAGACTTCAGGTATAATCCCTCCCGCTTATGACGCTTGCAGACTTCGGCTGGGCGATACTGCGCATCGCCATCATGCTGGGCTTTCTGCTGAGCGTGCTGCCACTGGTCATCTGGCTGGAGCGGCGCGCCTTAGCATGGTTCCAAAATCGTGTTGGACCGAACCGACTGGGACCGTTTGGACTGCTCCAGCCGATGGCGGACGCTGCGAAACTGTTTTTCAAAGAGGAGATTGTGCCTGCGAGTGCGGATAGGCTCATCTGGGCGCTCGCGCCCGCGCTGTCGCTGTTCCCCGCGTTAGTGGCGGCGGCGACGATTCCGTGGGGACCGAACCGCCTGCTGACCCCTGTGGCGGATGTGGACATCGGGCTGCTCTACTTTCTGGCGATGTCCTCGCTGGCGGCGTATGGCGTGTTGCTGGCGGGCTGGTCGTCCAACAACAAATACTCGCTGCTGGGCGGTCTGAGGGCGTCCGCGCAGGTGATTAGCTACGAGCTGGGCATGGGGCTTGCGCTCGCAACGGCGGTGCTGGCGTCGGGCAGCTTCCGCATGACCAGCATCGTGGAGATGCAGGCGCAGCCGCTCTGGGGCGTCGTGCCGTTCCTGCACAACTGGCTGATTTTCACCCCGTGGGGGCTGATTGGCGGCGCGCTGTTTTTCGTATGTATGCTCGCAGAAACCAACCGCGCCCCGTTCGACCTGCCCGAAGCCGAGAGCGAACTGGTCGCAGGCTACCAGACTGAATACAGCAGCATGAAGTTCGCCGCGTTCTTCATGGGAGAGTATATCGCGATTCTGGCGATTTGTGGGATTATGACCACCTGCTTCTTGGGCGGCTACCTTGCGCCGATTAACTTCTCGCCGATTCAGACGCTGGGCGAGCAGGGCGGCTTCTGGGGCGTGCTGGCGACCCTCACGGGCGCGCTGATGCCCCCGTTCTGGTTTGTGCTGAAGCTGTTCGGGCTGTTTTTCAGTTTTCTGTGGATCCGCGCGACGCTGCTGCGCCTGCGCTACGACCAGCTGATGAATGTGGGCTGGCGGTTCCTAATCCCTGTCGGCTTGGTGAACCTCGCGCTGCTCACGGTGTATGTGATCTGGGGCTGGATCCCGTCGCTGATTGGCTACGCCGTCGCGATTGCGCTCTATTTTGCGATATTCGGCTCGCGCAAGCCCGAGCGACGCGAGGTGATACTCGTCAGCGAGGCGCAGCCGTACCGACCAAAGGAGGCGTAAGTTGGGCGAACGAGTGCTGTTTTTCATCCTGGCGATTGTGGCAATCCTCAGCGCGGGCGGCGTGGTGTTCTCGCGCAACCCGGTGCGCAGCGCGCTGCTGCTGGTGCTGAACTTCTTCACGCTCGCGCTGATTTACTTCACGCTGTCGGCGCAGTTCATCGGCGCGTTGCAGGTGATTGTATACGCAGGCGCGATTATGGTGCTGTTTCTGTTCGTGATAATGCTTTTGAATCTCGGCTCGCCTGACGCTGTGCCTCAGGAGCGCGACCTGAAACGCCCGCTGGCGTACTTGATCGGCTTCGGCATTCTTGCGACGCTGATTGCGCAGTCGCTCGCACTGCTGATTCCGGGCGTGCCGCAGGCAAGCCCCGATGCGGGTACCGCGCGTGTGATTGGACTCGCGCTGTTCACCCAGTGGGCGTATCCCCTGCTGCTGATGGGCGTGCTGCTGACCGTCGGCGTTATCGGCTCGATTCTGCTGGCGCGAAGGAGGGCTTCATAGGATGGACGCAGTGCCGCTGAATGCGTATCTTGTCCTTTCGGCGTTCCTGTTCGTGATGGGCGCGATTGGCGTAGTCATCAAGCGCAACCCGATTGTGATGTTCATGTGCATCGAGCTAATGCTGAACGCCGTGAATCTGAGCTTTTTGGCGTTCGCGCGATATCAGACCGATTTGCTCGCGCAGGTGTCGGGGCATGTATTTGTGCTGTTCGTGTTCGGCGTGGCGGCGGCGGAGGTCGCGGTGGGACTGGGCATCATCACGGTCATGTTCCGCCTGCGCGAGAGCATCGATGTGGACGAGGTGACGCTACTGAGGGGATAGAGAGTACAATCCCCTCTCCTACCGTTAGGAGCATCGTAGGATGTTCCTACTCCAGCGGAATCAGCTCGATGTTCCGAAAGTGGATTTCGCCGCCTTCGGACTGTAGGGCGATTTTGCCCGCCACAATCTCCGCTCCAGAGCCTTCGTTGACCACCTCACCGTTCACCTTGAGCGTGATTTTGTCGCCCTGCACGATAATCTCATACTGATTCCACTCCGGGGCGGGTTTTTCGGCGGTCTTTTTGCGCCAGCGGTGGCGTTCAGCGTTCTTATCGACGTAGGCGGGGTCAGTGACGAGCGGCGCGCCGTCGATGAGCCAGAAGTCGCCGGAGTTCATATGCATCAGTTGCGCCTCTACCGAGCGGGGCCAGATTTTATGCTCGCCATGCACACGCAGCAGCACGCCGCTGTTGCCGGGCTTTTTGTCGGGCGCCCAACGCCACTCCAGCTTCAAGATGTAGTTCGTGTAGTCCTTCTCCGTGTAGATGTAGCCGAGCGGCTCGCCTTTGCAGATGAGAATCCCGTTCTCCACACGCCAAACATCCTCCATCTTTGCGTTTGGATCGGCGAGGTAGGCTTTCCAGCCCGTCAGGTCGCGCCCGTTGAACAGTTTGATCGCCTTCGGCTGCGGGGAAGTAGACGGTTGCTCCGCCGTCAGTCCCCAGTATCCTATCAGGCTCAGTAAGCCGATTGCCCACAGTGTTCGCATTGTTTGCCTCCTGCGTTGAAAACGATTCCCGTCGCACGCGGCATCTCCTGCCAGATACACAGGTATACTACCCTGACGAGGTGAACACTATGCGAGCCACATTACTCGGAGCAGCGCTGTTGCTTGCGCTCATTGGCTGGGCGCAAGAGTTGAAAGTGGGCGACCCCGCGCCCGCGCTTCGCGTCGCGAAATGGATTAAGGGGCAACCAGTCCCCACGTTCGAATCGGGCAAGGTTTATGTCGTGGAGTTCTGGGCGACATGGTGCGGTCCCTGCCGACAAACCATCCCCCACCTGACCAAACTTGCCGAAAAATACAAGGACAAGGCAACCATTATCGGAGTCAGCATCTGGGAGCAGGTCAGTGAAAATGACCCCGATGCCCATATTCGGACCGTCGAAAAGTTCGTACAAGGGATGGGCGACAAGATGAACTATGTGGTCGCGGCGGATGACGTTGCAGGCGTCATCGCCAAAACCTGGATGGAAGCCGCAGGGCAAGACGGCGTCCCTACAGCATTCGTCATCGACCAGCAAAAGCGAATCGTCTGGATTGGGCACCCGATGGACAACCTCGACGGCGTGCTGGAACAGGTGATAGCAGGCAAGTTCGACTGGAAAGCGGAAGCCGAGCGACAGAAACGCCAGCGGGAGCAAATGGAAGCCCTTCAGAAGGACTACGGAATGTATGTTCTGCTCATGCAAGAGGGGAAGTATGAGGACGCACTGAAACAACTCGATACAATGATCTCCAAGTATCCCGATTTTCCAGCACTGAAGGTCATCCGCTTCAATACTCTACTCAGAGCAGACGAGAAGCAGGCATACGCCTACGCGTTGCAACTGGCTCAGAACGAGTTCAAGGACGACGCACAGATGCTCAATCAGATTGCGTGGACGATTGTGGATGACGCGACGCGCCCGCCGCTCAAGTCGCCCGACTATCAGGCGGCGATTACAATTGCCCGCCGCGCCGTCGAACTGACCAAGGAGAAAGACCCGATGATTCTCGATACACTCGCCTACGCCTACTTCAAGCATGGCGATGTGCAGAACGCACTCAAGTATCAGAAGATGGCGGTTGACCTTGCAGCGGCGGACGATTCCATCAACGAGGATGTGAAGAAAGAGCTGCAGGATCGCTATGAGAAGTTTAAGAAGGCAGCCGAGGGGAAGAAGTAAACCTATTCTATTCGCCGTGATGTCATCCGCTGCCCACTCAGGCACTGTTCCACCGTCCAGTGGCGGTGGAACAGTTTACGAGGCGTCGCGCTTTGCAGCTCTCGCTCCATTGATAGGCGCGTTATGCGCACGCCCCGGCTCTGGTTGCGTCCGCGAGCCAGTCCACAACGGCTTTCAAATCGCCCCCTGTCTCGTCGTAGATGCGCAGTTGACAATCCGCGCTGGTGCCCTCCTTCACAATCTTACGGGCGTGCTTGACCGCCTCCCAGCTCCCGAGCTGCTCTGCATAGGGACGCAACAAGGCGAGTAGCTCCTCAACCAGCTCATCGAACGGGACGCTCTTGCCCGCGCCGAAGTCGATGAGTTCCCCGCGTACGCCGTGTCGCACCGCACGCCATTTGTTCTCGCGTATCAGGTCTCGATGATAAATCCGCCACGAGCGGTTCCCCAGTCGCAGGTCCACCAGAAACGCGGTCAACGCCTGCACAATCGCCGTGATGCAGACCGCGTCCTCGATGCGCGTACACACATCGCACACGCGAAACTCCAGCGTTTTGTATTTCGGATGGGGGCGCACATCCCACCAGACCTTCGTGCGGTCATCAATCACGCCGACGCGCTCCAAGGTGCTCATAAACAGGTCGTAATCAGCATACGAGGTGAACGAGTCGGGGATGCCTGTGCGTGGCAGGGTCTCGAACACCACGCTCCGATAGGACATCAGCCCTGTGCGCCTGCCGTCCCAGAAGGGCGAGCTGCATGAGAGCGCAAGCAGATGCGGCAGGAAGTAGCGCGCCTGATTGAAAATGTCCATCGTGAGTTCCAGGTCGCCGATGCCCACGTGCACATGCATCCCGAAGATGAGCAGGCGTCGCGCGATGTCCTGCATATTCTCTTCAAGGGCTTTATAGCGCAGGCGGGGCGTGATGGTCTGGTCCATCCAGCGAGAGAAGGGGTGCGTGCCCGCCGCTACGATGCGCTTGCCCTGCGACTCAGCAATCTCGATCAGCGCGCCGCGCAGCCGACAAAGTTCCTGACGCACCTCCTGAATGTTCGCGCAGACATGGCTGCCCACCTCAATCTGCGACATCATGAACTCTTCTTTGACCTGATCTTGCAATCGCACGCGCCCATCGGGGAGGATTTTCGAAACATACGAGTCGAGCGCGCGGGTCTCCGCGTCCACAATCTGATACTCTTCCTCAACGCCCAGCGTCAGCGGCACGCCCTTGAACATGGTCTCACCCTCCCTTAAATATTTCCTGCGGTATGAAAATCCTGCGTTTAGGAGCGCAGTTGCTTTTCGCGCAGGAGCTGGTCAATCCACTGGCGTTGGGCGTCGGTGAGAAGGGCGGGTCTTGCGCGTAGTCCATCCGGCGGTCGGGTCGTTCTCGTCGTCGCAATCATGGCGCGGGATCACCGCCCCTGCCCTGCGATAAACTCGGCGTACCAGCGCCCGCTGGACTTCATAATCCGCCGCTGGGTTTCATAGTCCACGTAGAGTAGCCCAAACCGCTTGCTGTAGCCGTAAGCCCACTCGAAGTTATCCATCAGCGACCAGTAGAAGTAGCCCTTGAGCGGGACGCCTTCCTGAATCGCGCGATGCGCCTGTTCCAAGTGGGCGCGGAGGTAGTCCACGCGCAGGGGGTCATCCACCTCACCTTGTGCGTTGACCGTGTCGGGGAACGCCGCTCCGTTCTCCGTGATGTAGAGCGGGATGTCGCCATACTCCGCCTGTACCCACTTCAGTATCTCGTACAGACCTTCGGGGTAGACCTCCCAGCCCATCTCGGTATGTAGTTTGCCCTCTTGATGCACTGTGCGCGAGCCGATGGGGTCGCTCGCATCGTAGGCAAGCACATTGCGCGTATAGTAGTTCACGCCCAGAAAATCGATTCGGTTCTGGATAATTGGCATATCATCGGGAGCGGCTTTCGGGGCGAACTCGCCGATGAAGTTAATCACTGTGTCGGGATACTCACCGCAGAAGATGGGGTCCAAGAAATAGCGGTTGATGAAGTTATGCCACAAGGCGGCGACCATCTGGTCTTGTGGGCTATCGCTGGCGGGCTGTTGGGGACCCAGGTTGGTCACGATGCCGATTTTCGCGTGAGGCAATCCGAGCGAGCGCAAGGCGCACACCGCTTTGCCGTGCCCCAGCAGCATATGATGCCCCGCTTTCGCCGCGGCGCCGATGTCGCGCATGCCGGGCGCATGCTGACCCCATAGGTAGCCGAGCGCCATCACGACCCACGGTTCGTTCAAGGTCACCCAAAGATGGACACGGTCGCCCAGTTCACGGAACATGAGGCAAGCGTAGTCGGCGAACCACTTGGCGCAGTCGCGATTTGCCCACCCGCCGCAGTCCTGCAACTCGGCAGGTAAATCCCAGTGATAGAGCGTAATCATCGGCGTAATGCCCGCGCGGAGCAAGCCGTCCACAAGGCGTTTATAAAAGTCCAGCCCTTTCTGATTCACCGCGCCGCGCCCTGCAGGTAGCACACGCGCCCAAGCAACAGAGAACCGATAGGCGTTCAAGCCCAGCCGCTTCATCCACTCGATATCTTCCTGCCAGCGGCGGTAGTGGTCGCACGCGACATCGCCCGTGTCGCCGTTCAGGATGGTGCCCGGTGTGTGGCTGAACCGATGCCAGATGGACGCGCCAGCACCGTCCGCCAGCGGCGAGCCTTCAATCTGATACGCCGCCGTCGCCGCGCCCCACAGAAAACCTTTCGGAAACTGCATAGCCAACCGATTCGCCGTGGGAGGCGTCTTCCCTGCTGGGGCGAGTGCGTCCAAAGTTAGGTATACTTTCACCGATGGCAACCACAGTGCGCCTCATCACCCTCGGCTGCGCTAAAAACGAGGTCGACTCAGAAGAGATCGCGGGCGTGTTGCAGCGCGCAGGCTATCGGCTCGACGCGCACACCGACGCGCCCGATGTGATTGTCATCAACACCTGCGGCTTTCTGGAGTCGGCGCAGCGCGAGGGCATGCAGGTTATTCGCGAGGCGTTGCAACTCAAAAAGCAGGGCAAGACGCAGCGCGTGATCGTGGCGGGCTGCATGGTGCAACGGCTTGGCGAGTCGCTCAAGCAGGCGCTGCCTGAGGTGGATGCCTGGGTTGGCGTGGGGCAGATGGCGCGCTTCGCTGAGATTGTCGACTCGGCGCGTACGGCACGCCAACCGATTACCGACATCCAGCCGCCACACCACCGCTGGGCAGATGTACCCACGCGCCTGCGCAGCCGCGCCCCTTGGACAGCGTACCTCAAGGTCTCCGAAGGATGCGACCATAAATGCACCTTCTGCACAATCCCTTCGTTTCGCGGCGGGCATGTGAGCAAACCCATCGAGCGCGTGCTGGAAGAGGCGCGCTGGCTCGCGGAAAACGGCGCGAAGGAGATTAACCTCATCGCACAGGACACCACGCAGTACGGCTACGACCTGTATCGGAGGTTCATGCTGCCCGCCCTGCTGCGTGAGCTGAACGCGATCGAGGGAATCGAATGGATACGCATTCACTACGCCTATCCCTCGCGCATCACGGACGAGCTGATTGAAACGATGGCGTCGCTGCCAAAAGTTGTGAAGTACCTTGATGTACCGTTGCAGCATGCCGACCCGAAGATACTGCGCGCGATGCGCCGCCCGGGCGACGGGGAACGCTACCTGAAAATGATCGAGAAACTCCGCGCCGCGATGCCCGACATCGCGATTCGCACCACCTTTATCGTCGGCTTCCCCGGCGAAGGCGAGGCAGAGTTTCAGAACCTGCTGGAGTTTCTGCAGGCGGCGCAACTGGATCGCGTCGGCGCGTTCCTCTACTCCCGAGAGAAAGGCACCCCCTCTGCCGAAATGCCCGACCAGGTGCCGTTCCGTCTGAAGCGCGAGCGGTTTGATAGACTCATGCGCGCCCAGCAGCCTATCTCGCTCGCGCGGAACCGACAGCTCGTGGGCAAGACACTGCGCGTGCTTATCGAGGGCTACGGCGAGGACGGCAGGTACGCCATCGGACGCTCGCACCGTGACGCGCCCGATGTAGACGGGCTGGTTTACGTAAAACCCTGCGCGGCGCAGCCAGGTTCGTTCGTGGAGGTGCAGATTACGCATGCCGATGTATACGACGTGTGGGGGGAGGCGCCCAGATAAGAGTCAGGGGGCGCGCGCATGGTATAATCGCCCCGACGTGTTGCGCCACGGGATTATCTGGATTGCATGGCTCATGTGGGGACTCGGCTTCGCCCAGACCGCCTCCGCACCCGATTTGACGCGCCATCCGAACGTAGTGGTCGTCATACAGGTACAGCCCGACGGTCTCCACCCTATTTCGTGGACTTTCGACAAGCGTGTCCCCCATAAGGCAGTGCGTGAGCGCATCGAACAGTTCGCGCAGTGGAGCGGGCGCACCGTAGCCTATGTCGAAGTCGCGGACGACAGCCTCAAGCGCAACGCGAAACCGGAGGAACTGCTCACCGTCGCCAGCTTCGCGTCGGGCGGGCTGGTGGACTTGAAAGAGGGCACGCTCAACCTCACACCGATCGCGCGCACCTTCGCTGATATGCCTGTCGTGCATGTCTATGTGCTGTTGCCGCGCCAGATTGAGTATGCGGGCTTTTTCCGCTTCGCCACGCCTCACCTGCAGATGTGGACGGATACGCAACCTGCGATGTGGCGCAGCGTGATATTCATCCATACGCCCGACCCGGCGTTGCTGGAGATACCGCTCAAGCGTCCCAAACCGCAACCGCAGTCCGCGTCGCCTACCCCAACGCGCCCGCCAACAGGCTGGTTAATTTCCCTGATTTTGCTCGCCGCGATTTTTGTAGGAGCAGGGATTTTCTGGGCGACCACGAAACTCCTAAAGCGACAAACCAACGCGCCACCCGTCCAACCAGAAACAGACCTTTAGCAGGAGGCATTTAGCATGCTGAGTTATACCTTAGACGACCTGATTAAGACCGCGTTTGAACTACGCGCGTCGGACGTGTTTATTAAGGCAGGCGCGCGCCCAGTAATGCGCCTGCACGGTAAAATCGCGCCTTTTGAGCAGGCACTGGAACCGCTCACGCCCAGCCAGTCGCGCGACCTGTGCTTTTCGCACATGAGCCACGAACAGGTCGCCAAGTTCGAACACCGGCTGGCAATCGACCTGGCGTTCACGGTGGAAGGCGTGTGCCGTATCCGCGCAAACGTGTACATGCAGCGGCAGACCGTTGCAGGCGTGTTCCGCCTAATCCCCCTGCAACACTGGAAACTGGAAGAGCTGTGGCCCGAGGAGCCAGAAATCGCACGCGTGCTGGCAGGGCTAACCCAATATCGGCAAGGACTGGTGCTGGTTACCGGTCCCACCGGCTCAGGAAAATCCACCACGCTGGCGGCGATGATCGACCTGATTAACGAGACCCGCCGCGGGCACATCGTAACGATCGAAGACCCTATCGAGTTCGTACATAACGATAAGCAATCTATCGTGAGCCAGCGCGAGGTGGGCATCGACACCGAGTCGTTCCTGGACGCGCTACGCTCCGTGGTGCGCGAAAGCCCTGACATCATCCTCATCGGTGAGATGCGCGACCCCGAAACGATGCACGCCTGTATGCAGGCGGCGGAGACGGGACACCTCGTGTTCTCCACGGTTCACACCCCCAGCGCGTACGAGACGATGGACCGTATCGTGAACATGTTCCCGCCTGAAGAGAAAAAGCACATCCTGCAGCGTCTGGCGAACACCCTGCGTGGGATTGTGGCGCAGAAGCTCGTGCCGCGCGCAGGTGGACAGGGACGCATCGCGGCGGTGGAGATTATGATTAACACGCCGACCGTCGAGAAGATGATTGAAGACGGGCACATCGGCGAGATTTATCACGCCATCCGCGAGGGCGAACACTGGGGCATGCGCACGATGAACCAGTGCCTCTACCGCTATGTGCAGAAGCAGCTCATCACACCTGATGAGGCGATGAACTACGCAGGCGTCCACTCCGAGCTGCGCCAGATGCTGCGCCGAATGTGAGCTGCGCAAGGGGATGGCTACTTAGGTAAAATACCTGCCGTATGGAACCGAAGCTGGTCTCCGTGAAGCAGGCATACGAGCAGCCTGTGGGGAGTTTGCTGAAGGTACGCGGCTGGGTACGCTCGCGGCGCGACTCGAAAGGCGTCTCGTTCATCGAACTCAACGACGGCTCACGTTTCAAAAGCTTGCAGATTGTGGTCGAGGCGGGCGTCGTACCGGAAGAGACGCTCCGCCACGTCACGACTGGCGCGTGTATCGAGGCGGTCGGCGTGTTGACCGAATCGCCCGCGCCCAAGCAACCCGTGGAGCTGAAGCTGCAGTCGCTGCGCATCTACGGAACCGCCGACCCCGAAACCTACCCGATGCAGAAGAAGGGGCACTCGTTCGAGTACCTGCGCGAGATTGCCCACCTGCGCGTGCGGGGCAACACCTTCGGTGCGGTGTTTCGCGTGCGCAACGCCCTCGCCTATGCCATCCACCAGTTCTTTCAGGAGCGCGACTTCCTCTATGTGCATACCCCCATCATCACCGGCTCCGACTGCGAGGGCGCAGGCGCGATGTTTCGCGTGACGACGCTCGACTTAGATAACCTGCCGCGCACGCCCGACGGTAGAATCGACTTCACGCAGGACTTTTTCGGCAAGCCGACCTATCTGACGGTCAGCGGGCAGCTCGAGGCAGAGATTTTCGCGCTCGCGTTCGGTAAAGTGTACACTTTCGGTCCCACCTTCCGCGCCGAGAACAGCAACACCCCACGCCACCTCGCCGAGTTCTGGATGATCGAACCCGAAATGGCGTTTTATGAACTCGAAGACAACGCCGACCTCGCTGAGGAGTTCCTGAAGTATATCATTCAGTATGTGCTGAACCACTGCGAGGAAGACCTGGAGTTCTTCCATCAACGCATCGACAGCACCGTGCTGGAGACGCTGCAGCATGTCGCCGCGTCGCCGTTCGAGCGGATTACCTACACCGAGGCGATTCGGATACTGCAGGGCGCGGCGCGCGACTGGGAGTTCCCGCCCGTATGGGGCAGCGACCTGCAGACCGAACACGAACGCTATCTGACGGAGGAGTATTTCAAAAAGCCCGTCATCGTGACCGACTACCCGCGTGAGATTAAGGCGTTCTACATGCGCCTGAACGACGACGGACGCACGGTGCGGGCGATGGATGTGCTGGTTCCGCGCGTGGGCGAGATTATCGGCGGCAGCCAGCGTGAGGAGCGCTACGAGGTGCTGCTGCAGCGCATCCGTGAGACGGGCTTGCGCGAAGAGGACTACTGGTGGTATCTCGATCTGCGCAAGTACGGCAGCGCGCCGCACTCCGGCTTCGGGCTGGGCTTCGAGAGGATGTTGATGTACATCACGGGCATGAAGAACATTCGGGATGTTATCCCCTTCCCGCGCACGCCCGGAAACGCGGAGTTTTAAGAGGCGTCTAACCCTGTGGCTTGAGCGTCTCGCTCAAGCAGGGGGATGTGGTTTGCACGGGCGGGACGCCCGTGCTACAGTGGCTTCAGCGCCTCGCTCAAGCGCGGGGTTGGATGTTTCGCACGGGCGGGACGCCCGTGCTACAGTGGCTTGAGCGTCTCGCTCAAGCAGGGAGATGTGGCTTGCACGGGCGGGACGCCCGTGCTACAGTGGCTTCAGTGCCTCGCTCAAGCGCGGGGTTGGATGTTTCGCACGGGCGGGACGCCCGTGCCACGAGTGAGAATTATGAAACGGAAAACAGGCGTCGCAGTCATCGGCTTAGTCGCGCTCTTTGCGCTGAGCCTGCTCGCATGTTCAGGCGGTGGGGGCGGCGGGACAACGACCTTCTCCCTCGCCGTG
>JAOAES010000241.1 GCA_026416655.1 Fimbriimonadales bacterium | reverse complement strand
GCATCGCCTGTTCCAGCCGTTGGGAATCAGCGTCGAACTGCTGGTGGGCAGGCTGAGCAACAAGCAGCGTCAGCAGGCGCGTGAGCGCGTCGCCTCCGGGCGCGGGATGGTCGCCGTCGGCACACACGCGCTGATTCAGGAGGAGGTCGCCTTCGCGCGGCTGGGGCTGGCGATTGTGGACGAGCAGCACCGCTTCGGCGTGCTGCAACGCGCCGCCCTGCGCGATAAGGGAATTATGCCCCACCTGCTCGTGATGAGCGCAACGCCCATCCCCCGCACTCTCACGATGACCCTCTACGGCGAGCTCGATGTGTCGATTCTCGACGAGCTGCCTCCCGGACGCAAGCCCGTCAAAACGCACTGGAAAACGCCTGAAGAGCGGCTGAAAGTGTATGCGGGCGTGCGCAAGCTGATTGAAGAGGGGCGACAGGCGTATGTGATTTGCCCGCTGATCGACGAGTCGGACAAGTTGCAGGTGCGCGCCGCGGAGGAGATGGCGGAACACCTGCAAAAAGATGTGTTTCCCGACTTGCGCGTGGGGCTGCTGCACGGGCGCATGAAACCCGCCGAGAAAGAGGCGGTGATGGAGGCGTTCCGCGCAGGCGAACTGCAGATTCTGGTCTCCACCACCGTGATTGAGGTGGGCGTCGATGTGCCCAACGCCGCTGTGATAGTAATCGAGGACGCCGACCGATTCGGCTTGGCGCAGTTGCACCAGTTGCGCGGGCGCGTCGGGCGGAGTGAACATCAGTCGTACTGTGTGCTGATTGCCAACCCCAAGTCGGAAGACGGGCAGCGGCGTATGGAAATCATGGCGCACACGAACAACGGCTTCATCATCGCGGAGGAAGACCTGAAGATTCGCGGACCGGGCGAGATTTTCGGCACGAAGCAGAGCGGGATGCCCTCGTTCCGCGTGGCGGACTTGGTGAAAGATATGCGTCTGCTGGAGGTGGCGCGTCAGGAAGCGTTCCGCGTGCTGGAACGCGATCCCGACCTCAGTCAGCCCGAACACGCCGCCCTGCGCGACGCCGTGAGCCGCTTCCGCCACCGATTCGCACTGGCGACGGTGAGTTAGCTGGCGGCGCCCTATCGAGTATACTAACGAAAGGTGAAATAATGGCTCTGACAGCTGTTCGTGGGCACTACAGGAACGGGCAGGTAGTGCTGGATGAGATTCCCCCTGGAATTGCCGAGGCAGAGGTGCTGGTGATTTTTGCGCCGGCAGAAGCGGCTTCCGAAAAGCGTGCCGAAGCTATTCAGCGCATGGTGCAACAAATGCGCGAGGGCTTTCCCATAGGTGGAAAAGGCTACACCCAACGGGAGGAACTGTATGCAGAACGCCTCGACCGCTACGGCAATAGCAATGGTTGACACGAATGTCCTTGTATATGCTTATGATACGAGAGAGCCACAGAAGCAATCTGTTGCGATCGCACTTATTGAGAAGCTCGCCCGCGAGTCTCGCCTGGCTATCAGCGTACAGTCGCTCAACGAGTTTTACAGTGTAGTAACAAGCCCGCGTAAACTCATTCAGATGCCCCACGAGCGTGCAGAGAGCATCATCACCACTTTGTGTGAAGTAGCGATTGTTCTCTCGCTCACGCCTGAGGTCGTAGCGCGCGCCTTGCAGGGAGTCCGACGATTTCACCTCGCCTTCTGGGATGCGCTCATCTGGGCTGTAGCGAAGGACAACAACGTCTCCATCGTATACAGCGAAGATTTCAACAGCGGTGCTACACTTGACGGTGTGACTTTCCTCAATCCCTTTGTTGGCGCAGGCGAGGCTTCAACCCCGATACAGCCGTAAAGAATCGCTCCAAATTTCCCGAAAATTCCTTCACGAGGCGACGCTATGCCCGAATCGGTGCGTCCGCCAGAGCGTGTGGCGACGGTTCCACAGGTGCGCGAGCGTTCCCCGCGTGTGGAGCGCGAACAGTCGGCGCGTAAGCCCCCACGTAAACCGACGCCCGTTGCGCATGAACCTGCCCCCGACGAGGAGCCGCACGCGCTGGATGTGGAGGTCTAAAGCATGTCCGAATTGATGGTGTTGTTGCAAGCCCTGCTTCTGATAGCGGGCTGGCTGCTGTTTTTCCGCGCCCAGACCGAGCTACGCGCTCAGGCGGCGCGCCAGTCGCTTACCGGTGAACTGGAGGAACTGCGCCAGACGGTGGACGCGCTACTCCAGAAACTGGCGGAAGAAGCGGCGCAGGCGGAGGCGCGAATTGAGGCGCGACTGAGAGAATTAGAGCAGCGTAGCACGGGCGTCTCGCCCGTGCAACCAGATATCCACGCATCGAGTGGGGATGCGCTTGAGCGAGACGCGCAAGCCACGATGAGCGATGCGCTTGAGCGGGACGCTCAAGCTCCGATTCGGGAACACTCTCCACTTGAGCGGGACGCTCAAGCCACGATGAGCGACATGCTTGGGCGGGGACGCCCAAGCCACAACGCCTCTGAAACTTTCACGCCCGATTCGGGGTATAACCTATCAGCATCGGAAACTTCGCCTTATGGCGCGGTCGCGATTCTGGCTGAACAGGGGCTAAGCGTGCCCGAAATCGCCCGCCAGACAGGCTATGCGCAGGGCGAGGTGGAGCTGATACTCAGCCTTACACGACGCAATACGGAGGAGAACGAATGAAATTATCGAGTCTTTTTGGAGCAGGGTTCGCAGCGCTGGCAGTGATTGCTCTTAGCGCGTGCGGTGGGAAACAAGACAACACCGTCGCGAAGGTGGGTGAAACCCCTATCAACAAAGACATGTACCTGCGACGCCTGGAGCTGATGCCCACCCCCATTTCAGTTGCTGGTCAACAGACGGCCACCGCGCCCGCAGGCTACACGACCCTTGTACAGATGATCCGCGAGCAGGTGATGCTCGATATGGCGAAAGAGGAGGGGGTGCTACCCACTGACCAGCAGGTCGAGGAGCGCGTACAGCGCGAGATGAAGAACAACCCGCAAATCAAGCAGGCGATTACCGAGGGACGCTTGACCCTCGACGATTATCGCCAGCGCGTCAGGGTCGCCCTCGCGGAGTTCAACCTGCGCACGAAGGGCGTCACCGTCACCGAGCAGGAGGTGAAAAAGTTTTATGACGAGAACAAGCGTGGGTTCTATCGCCCTGCCACAGCGCGCGTGCGCGTCATCTTGGTGGAGAACCCCGCAGTGCGCAAGCAAATCGATGACGACCTCAAGCGCGGCTTCAACTTCCAGAGCATCGTGAATAAATATTCGCAGAACCCTGTTGCGGGCGTGCAGTCGGGCGAGAGCGAGTTCGCTTTGGAGGGAGAACTCCCCAACACTCCCGATGGAAAGATCCTGCAGCGCGTGCGCAACGTGCTTATGAACGCCAAGCCGATGCAGGTAACGGACTGGATTCCTGTGGGCGGCGGCGTGGTGGCGCGATTCGAAGTGCTTGCCAAGAGCGCGGGACGCCAGCTGCCCTTCGAGGAGGTTAAGGACGGCATCCGCGAGCAACTCATGCTCCAGAAAGGCATGCAAACCAATCGCGACCTGAACTTGGAGATGATGAAGCGGATGGCGAACACGCCCGTGGAAATCAAGTCCGAGACCTGGAAGAAACAGTACGAGAAAGACATCGAGGAGCTGAAGAAGACACTGGCGCAAATAGAGCCACAGCAGGCGAAACCCGCCGCACAATCCGCTAAACCTACCGAGCAGAAACCCGCTGAAAAACGGTGATGATTTACCTTATCGGGCTGGGCGCGGGCGGGGCGCAGGAGTTGAGTGAGAACGCACTTCAAGCCCTGCGCCGCGCCCAGCGTGTATTCCTCACCGAACCTGACCATCCCAGCGCGCGTGCGCTCCTACTCGCCGGCGTCGCTTTCGAACCGTGCCCCGCATCACCTGAACAACTTGTCGAGAGCCTGCTACACGCTCCAGAGCGTACCTGCGCGTTGGCGATGCCCGGACACCCCCTGATTGCCAACCCCCTTGTCGAAGCGATTCTGCGAGCCGCTGCGGAACGAGGGCTTCCAGTGCGCCTCGTGCCCAGCCGGAGTTTTATTGAGCCTGTGCTGGAATCGGTGCGGCTTCCTGCTATCGAAGGGCTTCAGGTTCTCGATGCGCGTCGTCTGCCTCACCTGAGCTTCGAACCGACTATCCCGTTGCTCTGGTTCGGTATCGAGACGCCGGAACGCCTGCAGGCGGTACAGCAGCAGCTTCTGCGCTTCTACCCTCCTGAGTTCGAGGTGTTTCTCGTCCACGCACCGGGCGATGATGCGCTCACGGAGATCCGGCGCATCCCCCTGAGCGAACTGCGCAGGATGCCCAGCGACGCGATTACCTACCTGCTCGTGCCCGCTTGCCCCCGACGCGAGCAAGTCTACGAAGGATTCGAGGGACTGGTGCGCGTGGTCGCCGCCCTGCGCGCGCCTGACGGCTGCCCATGGGACCGCGAACAGACCCACGCCAGCCTCAAGCCCCATCTGCTGGAAGAGGCTTACGAGACACTCGAAGCCATCGATTCAGGCGACCCTGCCGAACTGCGCGAGGAACTCGGCGATTTGCTGCTGCAGGTGCTGATGCACAGCCAGATGGCGAGCGAAACAGGGGCTTTTGACATCGAGGGCGTCATTCAGTATCTGACTGAGAAACTGATTTCGCGTCATCCCCATGTGTTCGGCGACGCGCACGCCGAAACTGCCGAGCAGGTGCTAAAGAACTGGGACAAGACCAAGCGGGCGCAGAAAGGGCGCGACTCGGTGCTGGAAGGTGTGCCCCGCGCGATGCCCGCGCTCGCCCGCGCGCAGGAAATCTCCAAACGCGCCGCCCGCGTCGGCTTCGAGTGGGACTCCATTCACGGCGTGCTGGAGAAACTGCGCGAGGAAGAGACCGAGCTGCGCCAAGCCATCGAATCGGGCGACTCGGAGCGCATCGAGAGCGAGATTGGCGATTTACTGTTCACGGTGGTCAATATCGCCCGCCACGCGAAGGTGGACGCCGAAGACGCCCTGCGCACGATGGTCGACCGCTTCACACGCCGGTTCCAGTGGATGGAGGCGGAGGCGGCGCGTCAAAATCGCCCGCTGGAGAGCCTGAGCGCGGAGGAGTGGGAGGAATTGTGGCAGCGAGCGAAGGAATCAGCAGGAAGTTAGCGACATTCTCGTACTGTGTTTATGTCTCTTCATGAAAAAGTTTAAACTGCTGAGGGGCACGCATATCGGGGGGCAATTCCGACATCCCTGTGGTCCGCGCAGCCGCGCAGACTTCGCCCCAGCTTAGGAAACATTGATCATACAATTCTATTGGGTACTTGCTCAGTTGATTGACTTCTTGGCGTGTAGGGATTCGCCCCAATATCTGCGCTATTCGCTTCACCTCCAACTGCAATGCTTTTTTGCTTACAAGGTATCGCTTTTTGTGCAGGCGTGGAACAGGGCTATTCTTCGCTTCAGGCGTCCCACGATGTTTTGCGAAGGGGTCTCCCCCCTCAGAGAGAACCTGGTGGCGATGTAAGGCGATCGAATGGTACTTTTCTGAAAGTTCGATTCCAATGAATCGTCGCCCCATCTGCTGGGCAGCAAGAGTCGTTGTGCCAATGCCGTTGAAACAGTCCAGCACAACTTCGCCGGGATACGTAAATGCTGCTATTAAGCGACGCATAAGAGCTGGGGGCAACTGACAGGGATGATCTAAACGCCGTGAATTGTGCTTCAATCGATGAATATCATGCCAGAGGTCAGTAAGGGTGTCTCTATCCTGAATACCTCTCAATCTACGGCGTGCCTGACATTGAGGACGTAGACAGAAACCTTCCCTAAGAGGCTCAAGATAGTCTCGCTCCGAAATGTTCGAGTATGCCGGCAGGGGACGCGGCTTCCCTTTCGAGAAACACAAAATTGTGTAATGCGCGGGCATAATCATTCGGACAGGAAAGCTGAGCGCTTCCCAAACTATCCAGTTCTGGAATTGGAGC
>JAOAES010000231.1 GCA_026416655.1 Fimbriimonadales bacterium | reverse complement strand
GGGCATCGACGACTTCAGCGACCTGTTCTATCAAGAGAACTGGCAGCGGCTCCTAAAAGAAAAGGCGAACGACTGGAACCTAAGCGAGGCGGCTCGCGCAGAGATTGAACTTGCCGCCAGCAAACTTCATCGCGTGCTACGCGACAAGGGAATCCCGCACGAAAACCTCTCGTAGTATGCCATTCTGGTCGCGGATGGCGACCGCATGGGCGCAACCCTGGAACAGATAGGCTCGCCGAACGCGCACCAGGAGTTCTCCAAGCAGGTAGCGGTATTTGCCGAGCATGCGCGTCAGGTCGTCCTCAAGTATGAAGGCTACTTAGTCTACTGCGGCGGCGATGATGTGTTGGCGTTGCTGCCGGCGAATCGTGCGCTGGAGTGCGCGCATGCCTTGCGAGAGGGATTCGCGCAGATTCTCAAGCCAGCGATGCCCGCGGGGTTACAACCGACGCTCTCGGCAGGGATTGCCATCGTCCACGCGATGGACAACCTGCAGGTCGCGCTGGGCTGGGCGCGTGAGGCGGAACAGCTTGCCAAGCGTATCCGCAACGCGCTCGCTGTCGCCCGTCATCCACGCAGCGGTGGGGTCAACCGTTATCGCGCCCCATGGCAACGGTACCCAGAGTGGGAGGGCTGGATTCAGGCGTTCCATCACGGGCTGGCAGACGGGTTCCCGTACGAACTGCGCCAGCTGGTAAAAGAGTATCGCCCGCTCAACCCCGAAGCGAAGCTCATTCGAGGCGAAGCGCAGCGTGTACTTGAGCGTAAACAGAAGCCAGCGGCGACACCCCCTATCCCCGACTGGATCGATACCGTCGACGCGCTGGATGAGTTTGCAGAAATGTTGCTGATTGCCCGGTTCTTGGCGGGCTACATGCCGAAGGAGAAGCAGTCATGAGCTGGAAAACGGTGCGCATTCGTGCGCTGGATAGTTTGCTGTTCCGTGATGGGCGTCCGTTCGCGGCGGAGCCGGGCGCGTTGACCGCGCGCAGCCTGCCCATCCCACCCCCGAACACCGTCGCAGGATTCCTGCGCACGCTGATTGGCGAGCGAAAAGGGGTGGATTGGGAATATATCGCGCGCGAACGCATCTACTCGGAGCCTGTTGTGCGGGGGCCTTTGCCTATGTTGAATGACGAGTTCGTGTTGCCGGCTCCTGCCGACGCGCTGGTGGTTTCGGCCGCCGAGGACGGTGCGCCGCGCGTGCTGCGCCTCGCCCCCGACGCGGATACACTGCGGGAAGGAGAGGGTTGCGACCTGCCAGAGTACCACTACGGGATGCGCCCGCTCGTCGTCCCCACGAACGAAAAGCTGGCGGCGGGCTACACCTTTTGGCGCTGGGCGGAGCTGCAACAGTGGCTTTGCGGTGAGGTTCCCCATCCCCTGACACGCATCCCGCCACCTGAAACGGAAACCCGCGCTCACGTAGGCATTAACCCTGCCACTGGCGTCGCCGATGAGGGGATGCTTTACACCGTAGAATACCGCACTTTCGAGAATGTCGAAGTGCAGGAGGGGCACTTGGTCTACTCCGAGTGGAGCTTCGTAGCGCAGGTGCAGACCGAATGGGAGGGCGCAATCGCGGGCGTGGGCGCGTTGGGCGGCGAACGACGCTTAGCGTTCGTCGAACCGTTCCACCAATGGCTGGAATGCCCAGAGCCTTTGAAGAGGCGTCTGAAGCATGCGCGCTGTGTGCGGATGTATCTGGCAACGCCCGCAATCTTCGAGTGCGGCTGGAAACCCGGCTGGATCCAGAAGGTGAATGGCGAGGGCGAACCCCGTCTCATCGGCACACCGCCCGGACTGGAGGGGATTACACTCCGACTCGTCGCTGCCGCCGTGCCCCGTCGAACCGCAATCAGTGGCTGGAGCCTGCGCTTCAATCGATTCGGACCGAAGCCGGTCAACTGGTGCGCCCCCGCAGGCTCGGTCTACTTCTTCGAAGTCGTCGAGGGCGACCCTGGAGTATTAGCCGAGAAATGCTGGCTGGAATCGGTCAGCGACGGCAAAGAGCAGAACGGGCGCGCCGAGAACGGCGACCGCGCCCGTGAAGCCGGGTTCGGACTCGCTCTTTGGGGCGTCTGGAACTGTGATGAGGGAGGCTAATGATGAAGGAGACGAAACTGATTTTTCTGCATGCACTTACCCCGCTGCACGTCGGTAC
>JAOAES010000157.1 GCA_026416655.1 Fimbriimonadales bacterium | reverse complement strand
AGATGTGTATAAGAGACAGGTCCTGTCCAAGCATCTTTAGCGCACGGACAAGACTGTCCGTGCTACGGTTAGCGCGGCGTAGGGCGTGCAGCCGGCGGACGCGGCGCGCCCTGCGGCGGCGCAGCCTGGTCAGGATTGAACGGCTTGACTATCTTGTTCTCGATCTTCGCCCTCGATTGCAGCTGGCGCACATAGTCGCCAATCTGGATGCGCACCGCCTGCTCACGCAGCTCCTGCTGCTCTTCAGGCGAGGCTTGGGAGCCTGTGCGCTCCTTGCGAATAATCATCCAGCCGCTCATGCTGCGGAACGGCTCGGAGATTTGCCCCGGCTGCAGCGCGTCCAGCTTCTCACGCAGGTCGGGCACGATGAAGTTCTTGTTCTGCCAGTTCATCTTGCCCCCGCGGTCTTTGCTGAACGGGTCTTCGGAGTATTCCTTTACCGCTTCGGTGAAGTCCAGCCCCTGCTGGATTTTCTCATACGCCTCACGCGCTTTCGCTTCGGCAGCGGGGGCGTTCTCTTCTTGCTGTTCAGGGGTGTTGCCCTGAATGCGGATGACTATCTGGCTATACTCCACAAAGTCGTCGAGGTTCACCTGTCGCTCCACGAGTTTTTCCGCCAGCATCTGCGTGCGGATTCGGGCGAACAGGCGGCTGGGGGGGAACTGGTTGCGTTTGAGGAAGTCGTCGAGGCTCATGCCGGGTGGAACCTGCGCTTCGGCGTTCTGGAGCTGCTGTTTGTAGCGGGCTTCCACCTCCGAGTCGGCGACGGAGACGCCCTGTTTGCGGGCTTCCTGCTCCACGATGCGCTCCAGAATCAGCTCTTCGATAGCGGTCGCAGCGAACCAGTCGTAGGTGGACTGGATGAGTTCGCTGGCGCGGATAGGTTCGCCATTCACGCTTGCCACGACGGTATCGCCTGCGGGCAGTGGCGCAGGGCGATATGGCTGAGGGAGCTGCGGTTTCGTGCTGGGACGCGCCTGTTGTTGTGCGGGCGGCTTCTGCTGAGGCGTTTTCGCTTGAGGCTGGCGCTGTGGGGGGGGTTGTTTCGGCTGCGCCTGCTGTTTGGGCTGAGGCGGGCGTTGTTGAGCAGGTTGTTTCGGTCGCGCCTGCTGTTTGGATTGCGTCTGCTGGCGCTGTCGGTTCTCCTGTTTCTGGGGTGATTTCTGCGCTGTCTGGAGCAAAAGCACTCGCTGGCGCGACAGCAGTTCGAGGTCTCGCTGTGCCTTCCTGAGTTGCCGTTGCGCTTGCCGCAGCTGCGCCTCGATAGCGCGCAGGCGTTGGTGTTCGCGTTGCTGTTGCTGACGCAGTTGCGCGGTGCGCGCCTGCAGCTGCTGATGCTGGCGGCGCAGCAACTGCTGCTGAGCCTGTAGCTCCCGCTGGACTTTTTGATTCGATTGTTGTGCAACCCCTGAGACGGGACTAATCGTCATTACCAAGCCCAGAATACTCAATATGCCGTATCGGTATTTCATTCGTTGCCTCCTGTACACGGGATAGGTTCGACGCGGGGGTAGGGGTTCCTGCAAATTTCTCTACGGAAGCAAGCGGTCTGCCATAATATAACCCTATGCCTGAGATTCGCTGGGACCTCATCACGGAGGAGCGCGTAATTATCGCGACGGAGCGCAGCCGTCGCCCGCACGACTTCAAGAAGTCCGACACGCCCGCCGAGCCAAAGCCCGAACAGGTCGCCAACTGTCCCTTCTGCGTAGGCAACGAGACGCTTACCCCGCCCGAAGTGGACGCCTTTCGCGAGGTGGGGACTGCGCCCGACACACCCGGCTGGTGGGTGCGCGTCGTGCCAAACAAGTTTCCCGCGCTTGCGCCTGAAGGCGACCTGAAGCCACGCGAGAGCGGGATTTACACCTTCGCGGACGGCGTCGGCGTGCATGAAGTGCTTATCGAGACGCCCAAGCATAACGAGACGCCCGTCGCTGCTTCCCCGAATCAGTGGCTTGAGGCGATGCGGATGTACCAGCGTCGCCTGCAAGTGCTGTCGCAGGATGAGCGGCTGAAAACAGTGCTGATTTTCCGCAACGAGGGCAGGGCGGCGGGCGCGTCGCTGGAGCATCCGCACTCCCAGCTCGTGGGGTTGACCTTCGTGCCGCCCGTGCTGCAACGCCACATCGAGGGTGTGCAACGCTATCGCAGCCGGCATGGAAGACACCCCTTCGAGGCAATCATTGAGCAGGAGCTGCGCGAGGGCGTGCGCGTAGTGCGCCAGACGGAGCGGTTTTTGCTCTATGCACCGTTCGCCTCCCGCGCGCCCTACGAGTTGGTCATCCTGCCGCTGGAGCCGATAGCGCGTTTTGAGCAGATGTCCGACGAGATGCTCAGGGAGTTCGCGCAACTGCTCCAAGATGCCCTGCGCCGTCTTCACGCTGTGCTAAACGACCCGCCTTACAACTTTATGCTGTTTACCGCACCCTGCGCTTACGACGAGGAGTTCTGGTTGCACCTGCGCATCGCGCCACGCCTGAGCATCGATGCGGGGTTTGAGCTTGGCTCAGGTGTGGGGATTAATATCACTGCGCCTGAGGACGCCGCGCACTATCTACGGGACGCTTCGGGTACAATCCCTCCGTCATGAAGTGTCCTGTGTGCAACATCGAGCTGCAGATTGCGACACGGGCAGGGATCGAAATCGACTATTGCCCGAACTGTCGGGGGGTCTGGCTGGATCGGGGCGAGCTGGACAAGATTATCGAACGCCATGTCCAGGAAACGCAGAGTCTGACGCGCGGCGCGCCACCTCCCTACGCTCCAGAACCCCCGCCTGCTTATCGCGCCGAGCCGCCCACTTCGCGCCGCCCTTACGAAGACGACGACGATTACTACCGCGACGATCCCCGACGCAAACGGCGCAAGAAACGCGACTGGTTCGAAGACCTGTTCGATATCTTCGACTGAGCGTCGATAGCGAGCGCTCAACCTGACCAGACCGGGGAGTAGCTCACCTGCGAAAACAGGTACACTCTTTTTGATGACTCAGGAAATCGCAGCTCCCTGGCTGTCGGAGGCGGAAGCCCACGCTGTTGCCGAGCAAGCGCAGGCAATCATGCGCGCCGTTGAGCAAGTGATTCTGGGCAAGAGCGAAACCGTGCGCCTCATGGTAATTGGACTGCTCAGCAACGGGCACTTGCTCATCGAGGACATTCCTGGCGTTGGCAAAACCACCTTAGCCCGCGCGATTGCCAAAGCGATTGGGGGGCAGTTCCGCCGCATCCAGTTCACGCCCGACCTGTTGCCCGCCGATGTGACAGGCTCCGTGATTTATAATCAAGCGCGGGGCGCGTTCGAGTTCCATCCCGGTCCCATCTTCGCAAACATCGTGTTGGCGGACGAGATTAACCGCGCCACGCCGAAGACCCAGTCTGCGCTGCTGGAGGCGATGGAAGAGCGCACCGTCTCGGTAGAGGGCGAGTCGCATCCCCTCCCGCAGCCGTTCCTCGTTATCGCCACACAGAACAACATCGAGATGGTGGGCACTTATCCTTTGCCTGAGGCGCAGATGGATCGTTTCTTCGCGCGTGTGTCATTAGGCTATCCCTCGCCTGAAGTGGAGGCGCAGATTCTGGAATCGCGCCAGATCGATTCGCCGCTCAGCCAGCTCCAGCCTGTCATGACTCCTGAGCAGCTGGTGGAGTTGCAGCGTCAGACGCGGCGCGTGTACCTCAGCCCTGCCGTGCGACGCTACCTGGTCGAGGTGGTGAACGCCACGCGCCATCATCCAAAAGTGATGCTGGGGGCGAGTCCGCGAGCCTCACTGGCGCTGATGCACGGCGCACAGGCGCATGCCCTGCTGTCCAACCGCTACTATGTGACGCCCGACGATGTGCAGCAGATGGCAATCCATGTGCTGGCGCACCGCCTGATGTTGCGCTCCGACAGCGTCGGGATGGCGCGCGCAGAGAGTGTGATTCGAGAGATTCTGAACCAGGTTCCCGTGCCGATAGGGGGCGATGCGCCTGCATGAGAGAGTATAAACTGACCGCGCTGATGGCAGCGACCTCGTTCTTGCTCTGTTCAGGGCTAATGACGAACAACCGCCAGATGTACTGGATGGCGAGTGTGCTGGGCGCGCTGATGCTCGGCTCGTACCTGCTGGTCAGGCGCGGGGCGCGTGATGCAAGTGTTGTACGCCAATGCCCCCCTGAACTGATGGAAGGTGAAACGGTCGAGGCGCAGGTTGAGGTCGTATTGCGCGCGCGTGGCGGTTTGCTCTGGGCGCAGGCGGAGGAGACCACCTCCTCCGGGCTGCTCATCGAACCTCTTGAGACCGAGCAGAGTACCCCTTTCAGCGGTGTGGTGCGCTATCGCCTCACGGCGTTGCGCCGTGGCGAGCAACGGCTGGGTCCCGTGCAGCTCAAGCTCTCCGACCCGTTTGGGCTGTTCATCCAACATCAAACGATCGAGGACACGGAGCCGATCCTCGTGTTGCCGCGTCCTGTGGTGTTGCCCAATTGGAACTGGGAGGGCGGCGGGCGAGGGCGGTTCGTGGCGTCCACCCTGCGCGGACGTCGCGGTGAGGGCACAGACTGGCATGGAGTGCGCCCGTATATCCCTGGCGACCCGCTGCGGCGTATCCACTGGCGCGCGACCGCCCGACACGGCGACTGGCATGTGAAGGAGTTCGAGACCAGTCAGCTTGCGCCCACCGTAATCGCCTTAGAACAAGCCCCCACCTGGCGTGCTGAGGGAGATGCCTATCCGGATTTTGACCAGGCAATCCGCCATATCGCGTGGATTGCGCTGGAAGCCCCGCGTCAAGGCATTGCGCTCATCCTCATCGGCTCGAATCTGCCCGAAGTGCGCCTGACGCCCGAAACCTACGCGGACCCGCGCACCCTGCTCCGCCAGCTTGCCCGAATCCAGCCTGACGCGAAACACTCGATTCTGGACGATTTGCCACGCTTGATTCAACAGTATGGCGAGCGGTATCGCATCGCGCTATTCGCGCCCCCGCAGGAGTATGGCGTATTCCAGGCGCGAGCGCAGAGTTATCAGGCGCAAGGCTACTCGGTCGAGGTCTATGCGTGAACAGTCCCCGGAACCGCCTGCTCGTTGGACGTTGTACGGCTTGCCCCTGCAGAAGGGGCTGGCGTTAGGTGTGGGCGCGCCGCTCTACCTGCCCACCTACGGTAGCCCCATCTGGTTGGACCCGCGCCTGTTTGCCCAGGATGAGGACGAATGGCATGCTATTGAGTATCGCATGCCCACCGAGCCAGTGGAGGTGATTGGCATCGTGCGCGACCTGAGTGACATCCCGCCGGTGCTGGCGCCTTATGTGCGCGTGGTCGGTTGGATCGTGGAGCGTGCGCCCGATCCGCCGCTGCCGTCGACGCCTGTGTTGCTCGTACCGAAACTGCCTGCGCTGTTGCCTCCTGAGGCGACGGTGATATTGGACGCGAACGCGGGCGTGGCGTATATTGAGCCGAGCGTTGCCGTACTCGCCCGCTATCAGAGCCAGCTTTTGCGCGTCGCTACGCATGCGCGCTACCATCTGGAAGGCGAGCATCTGCCCGTCACAACCTGGGACAGCAAGCGCGTCCAGGTTGGGAGCCTCGCCCATGACTGGGAGGCGGTCGCGTTGGGAGCGCGGGCGGGCGCGGAGATGGTGTGGCTCACAACCGACACCTTGCCGGAACGTGTCTTCGAAATTGCACATGCGCTGGGCGGCAAGCCGCTTTGGCTACACGACCCTCTTGCCCCCACGCGCGACGACTCCCATTGGCAACGCCTGCTGCGCATGAGCGCGGAGCTGAACCTCACCCTGTTTGTGGACACGCCCGACGCGCTGCGTGAGGCGCGCGACTCGCTGGAGGTCGCCCGCGAATCGCTGCGCACCGAACATGTTCCCATCGGCGCGCTGAGCGTTGGGCTGGCGTTCGATGTCGAGAACGCGCCGTCCCTCGCTGAACATGAGATCGAGGCGCTCGCGCCTGAGCCGCCCTACGCCATCTGCTGGCACGTAGGGCGGTTCACCCGACAAATGGCGCAATCGCTCTGGGCGCAGCAGCGGCTCGCCCGCGCGCTGGGCGTCCGACGCGCCCTGATAGTGCCGGATGCGACGCCCGAAACGCTGGCAGTCGCGCTCGGACTGGAAGCGCACACCCTTTTTCTCCCCCCAGAGCAGGTTGCCGACGCCAAAACACGGCTTGCGTTGCTGAGCAGCGCGGAATGTCGCGAGTGGTTCCTGCAACGGCTACAACGCTGGAACGACAGGGCTTTGCGTCAACAACCGCAGGGCTGGATTGCGGCGAGGATGTAGGGAAACAGGAGGGGGCTTCACTCGCTCCCCACCGCCTCCAGCACGCCCCCAAACTTGCGCTGGCGTCCCTGATAGTCCAGAATCGCCTCAATCAGATGCTCCATCGTGAAGTCGGGCCACAGCACGGGCGTGATATACAGCTCCGTGTAGGCGGTCTGCCATATTAAGAAGTTGCTGGTGCGCCGCTCGCCCGCCGTGCGTATCAGCAGGTCGGGGTCGGGCAGGTCGGGCTGGTAGAGAAATGCCTGCACGGTATCCTCGTCGATGGCGTCGGGGCTGAGGCGTCCCGCCTGCACTTGGTGGGCGATGGCGCGGATGGCGTCTACGATCTCAGCGCGCCCACCGTAGTTGATGGCTAAGTGTAAGATGATGCGCCGATTGTGCGCGGTCAGCTGTTCGGCGCGGCGCAAAACGGCTTGCAGTTCAGGCGCAAGTTCCTCGATGCGCCCGCTGAAGCGGATTTGCACGCCGTTGCGCATCATCACGGGCAGCTCCTCACGGGCAGAACGCTCCAGCAGACGCATAAGACCCTCGACCTCTTCCTGCGGGCGTCGCCAGTTCTCGGTGCTGAAGGTGTAGAGCGAGATGGCTTCGATGCCCAGCTCGGCGCAGCCCAGCACCATGCGCCTGACCGTGCTATGTCCGTTCGCGTGTCCGACGAGGCGGTGCAAGCCTCGCGCCCTTGCCCAACGCCCGTTGCCGTCCATAATCATTGCGATATGGCGCGGCAGGCGCGATAGGTCTACTCCGCGCCGCGCCGCCTCCTCGCGCCAGTCAATCGCCTGCATCGACTCGCCTCAGACCTCCATCAGCTCCTCGTCCTTCGCTTTCTGGAGCTTATCCACCTCTTCGATATACTTATGGGTGAGTTTCTCCATCTGCTGCTCATAACGCTTGAGTTCGTCTTCGGAGATTTGTTTGTTCTTTTGCATCTGCCGCAGGTGTTCGTGCAGGTCGCGACGGATGTTGCGGATGGCGATGCGCCCCTCCTCCGCGCGTTTGTGAACCTGCTTGATGAGGTCTTTACGCCGTTCCTCAGTGAGTGGGGGCAGGGTGATGCGCAGCGTGCGTCCGTCGCTGACGGGGTTGACGCCGAGTTCGGAACGCTGAATCGCCTTCTCGATGGCGGAAACCGCCGACTGATCCCAGGGCTGGATCAGCAACTGGCGCGGTTCGGGCACGGTAATCGATGCCAGGTGCTGCAGCTGCATCGGCGTTCCGTGATAGTCGACGGTAATGCGCTCGACCATCGCGGGGTTGGCGCGTCCGGTGCGATAGCCCGCGAGGTCTTGCTTGAGATGTTCGATCGCGTGTTTCATGCGTTCCTCCGCGTCTTTGAAGAGGATATCCGCACTGGCAGGGGTACTCAGTTCATGTTTCGACATAGCGTTGCCTCCTTCGGTCAGTGTTCGTGTCGGATGAGTGTGCCAATCGGTTCGCCTAAGACGATTCGACGCAGGCTGCCCGGCTCCCAGATGTTAAAAACGACCACCTCCATCGTGCGTTCCATACACAGCGTGAAGGCGGTCAAGTCCATGATGCGCAGCTGTCGTTGCAGCGCCTCTTCGAACGAGAGCGTATCATACTTGACGGCGTCGGGGTGCTTGCGCGGGTCGCGGTCGTACACGCCGTCGACGTTGGTGGCTTTGAGCAGGGCGTCGGCGTTCAGTTCGACGGCGCGGAGAGAGGCGGCGGTGTCGGTGGTGAAAAACGGGTTGCCTGTGCCCGCCGCCAGGATGACGACGCGCCCTTTTTCGAGGTGGCGGAGGGCGCGCCGTCGGATAAACGGCTCCGCAACCGCTTGCATCGTAATCGCCGATTGCACGCGGGTATCCACGCCGTGTCGCTCGATCGCCGCTTGTAGCGCGAGGGCGTTTATCACGGTGGCGAGCATGCCCATATAGTCGGCGGTGGCGTGTTCGATGCCGGTGGGGGCAATCGCCGCGCCGCGCACGATGTTCCCCCCGCCCACCACGACGGCGGTCTGCACGCCCAGCCGATGCGCGGATATCACCTCACGCGCGAGGTAATCGATTGCCTCCGGGTCTAAGCCGACGCCTTGTTCGCCCGCGAACGCCTCTCCGCTCAGTTTAATGAGAATCCGTCGCCATCGCGGCTGCAAATCGGAATCTTCCATGCCGGCATAAGTATACCTTCCTGCGACCGAGAACCTTGCCGCCACCACAACAACTTGATATGGGGGCATCTTCCGCTCTGGTGTCTTAATCCCCCAATTGAGGCAACGGCGCGCTCGTCTGAAGAAAGGCTTTTGGCAAGCTCGTTCACAAAAAGTCACAATAATCCCCAATTTCGCGCAAATCAGCGCAATTAAAGGGCTTAAGTGTTGACTTAAGGCTGCAGCAGGTGGTACAATACTGCGGTTGTCTACGGATAGCCATCGGCGGCTTCGTGGGGACGGAGTAGCCTACATACCTATATCAGTCGCAATTCGGCATTAGCCTACACACACGCCTTGTTGGGCGCGCCGCGCCGTCGCGCGCGTTCACGGGCGAATCCAAAACGAAGGAGGTGGATCATGACCTTATGCAAAATCTTAGCGGAACTGCTGGCGGAGAAGAACTTCGAGGGCGCGAAAGCGGCGCTGAACTACGCCCGCCCCAGCGCGATTGTCGAGTGCCTGCGCGATATGCCGCCGAACGAGCAGGCGTTGTTGTTCCGTTTGCTCGAAAAGCAGCGCGCACTCGATGTATTCGAGCGCCTTGACCGCTGGGAGCAGACGCAACTTGTGCGCGCGATGGAAGACCCCGACCTCGTGCAACTGATGGAGGCGATTGAACCCGACGCGCGCGTGCGCCTGCTGGAAGAGCTGCCCGCCAAAGTGGTCAAGCGCATCCTGTTGGAGTTGAGCGGTGAGACGCTTGCCTCCATCAGCGTGCTGCTGGGCTACCCTGAGGACAGCGCAGGGCGCGTGATGAACCCCAAGTACCTCGCGCTGCCCGAACAGACGCCTGTGAGCGTCGCACTGCAGCAGGTGCGCCAGTCGGCGTTAGACCCAGACCATCTGGAGGTGGTGTTCGTGCTGGGCGAAGGGCGGCTCTACAAGGGCTATGTGACGCTCGCGAAGCTGCTCAAAGCCGCGCCCGACACGCCCCTTTGC
>JAOAES010000124.1 GCA_026416655.1 Fimbriimonadales bacterium | reverse complement strand
AAGCGCGACTGCGCCCACGCCCCCCGCGACACCCCATAGCCCGCTGCTGAGCGCGTCGAGCCAGCCTGTCGCGTTCGCGAGGCTCCCGCCGAACGCCGTCAGCGCGAGCAGCCCGCTCAGCAGCGCGCCCGCCCAGAACATATGGGTGCGACGGCGCATCGGCGCAATCGCCAGAATCGCGCTCCAGCCCGCCAATCCGACCGCGCTGAGGGTTGATACGGGCAACTTCAGCGTGGCGGCGACCCCGCCCAGCAGCACGGCGAAGGTAAAGAGCGCAAGCAGCGGATGAATTAGAACGCTCAGGAGCATCCCGCCTGCAATCAGGGGCGCAAAGGCGAGGAAGCCCAGCTCCGGAGTAAGCGTCGCGCCCTGTCCGACCAGCGCCGCGGCGCGCACGCCCAGCAAGCTGAAGAAGCCGATAATGAGCGTCAACACCAGCCCCGCCTCGCGCGTGCTATGCGCCACCGGCGAGCGCAACGCCAGCCCCGTGGGGCGCAACAGCCCTGTCTGGTAGAAAAACGCTGTGAGCAGCCCCACCTGCGCCGCCGCAATCAGGAAACGCTCCAGCGCTGTCGCGGGAAGCGTGCGCAACTCTCCGTTCAGCAGCGCCAGCAAAAGCGTCGCAAACGCGCCCAGTCCGATAGGGGCGCACAAGAGCGTTCTCAGCCGTCGCCCCGCCGCATTCAGTGCGCTGGTAGTGTTCCGCGCCCCACGCCGCGTACTCCGTTCGAGAACGCGCATCGGCGTTGAAAGAACTCACTTCTTGCGCCGTCGCTGCTTCTGACGCCGACGCCGCTCGCTCGGCTTCTCGTAGTGCGCGTGGCGCTTATACTCCTGCAAAATCCCGCTCTGTTCCAGCGCTTTCTTGAAGCGCTTGAGCGCGTTATCGATCGACTCGTTCTGACGAACCTGTATCTGTGCCAATGGTCTGTCGCCTCCTTCACTTTGGCAGATGTGGACGAGCAAGATTCGCGCCCTGTCGCCCTGCTCCTGCCAAGCGTCGCATGATTCTATCGGATTTTACCTTAAAAAGTCAAGGGTTGCAGAGGGCTATCGCGGTCTGCCCCGATACCGCTCGTACAGCCGAATGTGCTTACTGGTCATCTCGATGGGGCGTCCGCCAATCCAGACCTGGATGACCTGCGTGCGGATATCGAGCGGGTCGCCGCTGAGTAGCACGAGGTTCGCGTCTTTGCCGACTTCGATGCTGCCCAGTCGATGCGCCAGCCCCAGAATCTGCGCGGGGTAGAGCGTGATTGCCTTGACCGCCTCGTCGCGTGGCAGTCCGTGCGCCACAGCGGTCGCCACATGATAGGGCAGATTGCGGGCGTTGCTGGCGTCGTTGCTGGCGATGCAGAACAGCACGCCCTTCTCGTGCAGCTTTTTCGGCAGCGTGAACGGCTCATCGTAAGGCTCCGACTCCGCGCTGGGCATATTGTGGACGCCCTCCAGAATCACGGGCACTTGCTTTTCGCGCAGCAGGTCGGCGACTTTGTGCGCCTCCGAGCCGCCCACAATCACCAGGCGCAGTTTCTGTTCCTCCGCCCAGCGAATCGCCGCCTGAATGCCCAGCGCGCTGTTCACGCGCACGAACAGGGGCAGCTTGCCCTCAAGAATCGGGATCATCGCCTCGAAGCGCGGGTCGCGCTCGTGCGCAGGGACGCCGTCCTTGCCCCCTGCCTGGTGCGCTCGCAGGTAGCGGCGGGCGTCATCCAGAAACTCGTTAATCGGGCGCATTCGGCTCTCCCAGTCGCGACGGCGGGACTCCGCGCTCTGGTTCGGCGCGCCCGACGGCGCAGGGAAGTTCATAAACAGTCCAATCGGCGTCTTGATGACCATCTCCTCCCATGTCCAGCCGTCGAGGTTCATCACGCAGCCCATCCCCGACAGAATCCCGCCCGTGGGCGCGGCGACGACCGTCGTCGTGCCGTTCACGCGCGTCACGGGTATCAGCTCCGAGTCGGGGTTCAGCGCGATTTCCGCCCGCGCGTTGGGGTTGAACTGCCCCGTTTCCGTCGTATCAATCGTCGCGGCGATGGAGCCGATTTCGGTCAGCCCCAGCGTAGTGCAGGCGTCGATGTAGCCAGGGTAGAGATGATTGCCCTTGCCGTCGTAGACCTGCGCGCCGCGCGGAATCGCCACATCTTTGCCGACGGCGGCGATTTTTCCGTCACGGATCAGCACCGTCGCGCCCTCAATCGGCGGCGCGCTGATGGAATGCACCGTCACATTTCGGATGGCATAGACGCCGCGCGTCCTGGTGGGACGCTCCCGCGACGCCTCATAACGCGGGGCAAGCGGGGAAACGCTCCCATCGCTCCAACAGACAGTCAACATCGTGAGCCATAAACTGAACAGAACTAACCTGCGCATAGCCCCACCGTTCCCCGTTGAAGCCGAAGTTCCTGCTGAGGGCAAGGTATACTTCCCCCATATGCTACAAACGCTGGACGCCAGCACGGAGCCGCTGGAGCGCATTCTGGCGCGTCTGCGTCAGGGCGCGCCGCAGCCCACCCCTGAAATGGAGGCGCAGGTGCGCGCGATTCTGGAGCGCGTGCGCAGGGAAGGCGACCGCGCCGTGCTGGAGTACACGCGCCAGTGGGACTGCCCCACGCTGGAGACACTTGAAGTTTCTGAAGCCGAGTTTGAGGCGGCGTATCAACAGGTCGATAAAGCGGTCGTCGCTGCGATTCAGCACGCGGTGGCGCGAGTGCGCCGCTTCCATAAGCCGATGCGCCCTCAATCGTGGCACATGCTGGAGGCGCAGGGCGGCTGGCTGGGGCAGCTGATACGCCCCTT
>JAOAES010000087.1 GCA_026416655.1 Fimbriimonadales bacterium | reverse complement strand
AGCGCTTTGTGCCGTCTGGCAAGTCCAGTTTCACCTGCAACGGCGCGGTATAAACATACCCCGTCCGATGCTCATCCTCAACCCATTTCGCAAGCAGTTTGACTATGTAGCGGTTTCCATGCTGGTGCTTGAACGATACAGGCATCTTCAGAATCACCTTCCCATCGACCCATTCGGCGTGCGTGTCCTCATCGAGCCATTCGATGAACTCCTCGAAGCTCACAGGCTCGGTAGGAACAGGCTTGCTCGGTGTGTAGATGGCAGGTTCCATCAGTTCTCACCCTGACTACAGGATACCTCATTCCTCCAACGCCTCGCCTGCACCGCGCGGGATGCGAATCGACTCCACAATCTCCTGAATGTGCGCCGGGGGCGGAGGCGTCAGACGCGAGACGATGAGCGCAGTTATCAGGTTCAGAAACATCCCCACTACGCCGATTCCCTCCGCGCTGATTCCGAAGAAGTCCTTCAGGTACGGTTCAGGCGCGCCGAACAGTTGTGGGGCGCGCATCAGCGCAATCATAACCGTTGTGAAGGCTAAGCCCACTATCATGCCCGCGATGGCGCCTTGCGCGTTCATGCGTCGGTCGAAAATGCCCAGCAGAATCGCGGGGAACAGCCCCGACGCCGCCAAGCCGAACGCGAACGCCACCACCTGCGCCACGAAGCCAGGCGGGTTAATGCCCAGATACGCCGCCGCGAACAGCGCGGGCAACATCGCCAGTCGCCCCACCAGCAGGCGTAGGCGTTCGGGCGCGCGGGGATTGAACACGCGATAATACAAATCGTGCGCCACCGCGCTGGACATGGCAATCAGCAGACCCGACGCTGTAGATAGAGCCGCCGCTAAGCCCCCCGCCGCCAACAAAGCAATCACAAACGGCGCAAGGCGCGCCACCTCAGGCGTGGACAGCACAATAATATCGTTGTCCAGATATAATTCGTTGGCGTTGGACATATCGGGCGCGTTGAAGTCAGGCTTGCCGCCCTTCTCAAGAAACGCCTTGCCCTTCGCGATTTGCACCACACCGTCGCCGTTCTTGTCCACAATCTTCAGCAGCCCCGTCTGCTCCCACTTGGCGACCCAGTCGATTTGGCGCACTTCAGCGACGGGCTTGCCGTGCAGCGTGCTAATCAGGTTGTAGCGGGCGAACATCGCCAGCGCGGGCGCAGTGGTATACAGCAAGCCAATAAACAGCAACGCCCAGAACGCCGAGTAGCGCGCCGAGCGCACATCAGGCGTGGTGTAGAACCGAATAATCACATGGGGCAGCCCCGCCGTGCCTACCATCAGCGCGCCTGTAATCGCCAGCACATCGATCATCTGCTTGCTCTGAAACGGCGCGGTGTACTCGGCAAAGCCCAACTCGGTTTGCAGCCGATTCAGCCGCTCGCTGATGTCGCTGAAGGCGAAGGCGAGTTGGGGAACAGGGTTGCCCGTGAGCAGATACGCCAGCGCAAAGCCCGGGATCAGATAAGCGATGATGAGAATCGCGTATTGCGCCGCCTGCGTCCACGTGACGCCCTTCATGCCGCCCAGGATTGCGAAGAACGCCGTCACCGCCACGCCGAGCAGCACGCCCTGCGCGATGTCGATCGCCAAGAATCGGCTGAACACGATGCCTACGCCGCGCATCTGCCCCGCCACATACACCAGCGAGATGAAAATCGTCGCCAGCGCAGCCAAAGTGCGCGCCGTGTTGGAAGCGTAGCGGTCGCCCACAAAGTCGGGCACGGTGAACTTGCGATATTTGCGCAAGTAGGGGGCAAGCAGCAGCGCGAGCAGCACATAGCCGCCCGTCCAGCCCATCAGGTAGATTGCGCCGTCGTAGCCCAGCGTGGCAATCAGCCCCGCCATCGAAATGAAGCTCGCCGCGCTCATCCAGTCGGCGGCGGTCGCCGCGCCATTGGCGACGGGCGGCACGCCCCGCCCCGCTACATAAAACCCTTTCGTATCGCGCACCCGCGAGGCGTACCCGATGTAGATATACAGCGCGAAGCTCAGCCCCACGATGAGGTACGTCCAAAGCTCAACGGACATAGGCTCTCCCTACTCATGCACATCGTATTGCTTATCCAAAGCGTCCATGCGGCGCGCGTAAATCCAGATGAGCAGAATAAACACATAGATACTGCCCTGCTGCGCGAACCAAAAGCCCAACGGCGCATCGCCCAGCCGAAACTGGTTCAGCGTCGGCGCGAGCAGTATGCTGACACCATACGCCGTAAGAAACCATACAGCAAGCAATATCGCAATTAAGCGCACATTCGCTCGCCAGTAGGCTCTCAACGGGGATTGCATAGCTATTAGGTTCGCCTGCAACGAGTTTCTTCCTGCACAACCGCTGAATAAAGCCGATTTGACTCACTGGTCAGCAGATTCGGCAGGAGACACTAAAAAACTGGTGTATAATAGCGTGGGAGGTGTACGCTTCCCAATCTACTCTGTGGAGGTCAATGACGATGATGCGAAAGGCACTGGCTTTGGGCGCGTTTTGCGCAGCGGCGATTACAGCGCACGCTCAGATTGTCGCCAATCTGGAGCAGGGCGGTAAACTCTACTGGAAGTTCCTG
>JAOAES010000065.1 GCA_026416655.1 Fimbriimonadales bacterium | reverse complement strand
AGATTCTGTTCCCCGAAATCGTCTACGACCAGGTCGACCGCCTGCGCGGGATGGACATCACCTTCTGCACGACCGCCAAAACCGACGAGGAGGCGTTCGCGCTGCTGAAGGCGATGGGCATGCCGTTCCGCAAATAGTCTGCGGCACGGGCGTCCTCGCCCGTGCTATGGCGTTTTGAGTCCAAGATGTGGCACGGGCGTCTTCGCCCGTGCTGTGGCTTATGAACTCGATATGTGGCACGGGCGTCCTCGCCCGTGCTGTGGCTTATGAACCCGATATGTGGCACGGGCGTCTTCGCCCGTGCTGTGGCTTATGAACCCGATATGTGGCACGGGCGTCTTCGCCCGTGCTATGGCGTTTTGAGTCCAAGATGTGGCACGGGCGTCTTCGCCCGTGCTACGGTTTTTTGAGTTCAATGTGTAGCACGGGCGAGGACGCCCGTGCCACGGTTTTTCCCAACCCGGTGTGCTGCTTTGAGAACCAGCTTTCCCAGCATTTTATTCGGAACCTGCAGGAATCGAGCCTATCCCAGCGTATTTACATAGGCAAGGAGGTTCGTTATGCGTAGACGCGGATTTACTCTGATTGAGCTTCTGGTCGTTATCGCGATTATCGCCATCTTGGCGGCGATTCTGTTCCCCGTATTCGCGCGGGCGCGTGAAAGCGCACGCAAGACGACCTGTTTGAGCAACATGAAGCAATTGGGAACCGCTATCACGATGTACACAAGTGATTACGACGAGTATTTCCCTGAACTGGCGAGTGGGGGCTGCTGGGGGCGCGCGGGCATTGCCAACTCGCTCTGGAGCCGACAGATTTACCCCTACGTCAAGAACAAGGGCGTGTTCGAGTGCCCCTCGGCGGCGATTTCACGCGGCGGCATGCGCTTCTGGTCGAATGTGCCCGTGCCGGAAGACCCCGTCATCAACCCGCCTCCATGCAACAACGAGCATACTGATCGGCGCGCGATGCCTATCGGTATGAACAAGTTCTTCGCCCCCTACTGGCAGTGTCGTGAAGGCGTCGATCCCGGCTGTCAGGCAATCTGGGACCCCTGCGCTTCGAACCCCGCGAACTGCGACGGTATCTGTGCCTCGCAATATATCAATCACGCCCGAATCCGCGAGGCGGCGAAGATGGTGGTGCTGACGGACGGGGTGACCACCTGTTCCGGCGGCGGGGGGTACTGGATTAATGTTTCGGGTCCCGTCAACTCGCTCTTTGGCATTTCAGGACGCCACGAGGGACACAATATCACTTTTGCCGATGGGCATAGCAAGTGGTATCCTCTGCGCGCAACCGAGTCCTGGCTGACCCAAGTAGACCCGAACCTTCGCATGTCGACCACTCAGCACCGCGGCATGGTGCAAGAGCGCGTCAACACGAACGCGCAGAACTTCACCTGCGTCAACTACAACCCGGCAGGCGTCCACTGGAACCCAATGGTCGCCTATCCAGGGGATAACCCGACCATCGATCAACGCTGTCAACCCACGATGTAAAGTGCGGGGGGCATTAGCCCCCCACTTCTTTAGGGAGGCGATGATGAAAAAAGAGATTCCAACCTGGGCGGTCATTGTCGCAATCGTGCTGGTGCTGGGCTTAGTCGGTGCATGGTACTTTACCAGCACGAACAAATCCACCAGCGACACGGTCGTGGAAAAAACCTTCGGCGACGAGTCGAACCCGTTCGGCAATCAGGCGCCGCCACAAGGCGCACGTCCGGGCACTGGAGCAAGCGGGCCGTAGGGCTTTAATGCGGAGGCTGTTGTCATTCCTGCAAGATTAATGCGGCGCAGGGCGCGGAGACCGCGCTCCTACAGTTTGCGCGAGGCAAGGCGGGGAACACGCAGTCTGCTGTAGGGGCGCGTTTGCGGCGCGCCCTGCTAAAAAATTGTGGGACACTCACCACTCGGCGTTTCAAGTGGTGCAGTCGTCGGCGAGACGCCTTAAGGGGCTTTAACTCCCCAGCATTTCGCGGTAGAGGTTCTTCTGCTCCCGGAGCGCCGCGCGTTCAGGGTCGTAGGGGTCTACATGGATTGTGACCTCCGCGGGGCGTAGTGCATGCTCGATGCGCTTCTCTAAAGTGTCGGCGACATCGTGTGCCTGCTGCAGGCTCCAGTCGTTAGGCAGCACGATATGCACATCCACATAGCGCATCGCTCCCGCGCGGCGCGTGCGCAGGTTGTGATAGTTCAGCAGGTTCGGCTCCGAATGCAGAATCTGGTCAATCAGTGCCAGCTCTTCTTGGGGCAGGCGATGGTCGATGAGTTCGTGGAATGCCCGACTTGCTAACTGCCATGCCCCGCGAAACAGCCAGAGTGCGATTCCGATTGCCAGCAGCGCGTCGATGAACACCCAGCCCGTGAAGTAAATCACCCCCAGCGCAATCAGCAGCCCCAGGCTCGTCCAAAAGTCGATCATTAGGTGCTGCCCGTTGGACATCAGCGCGAGCGAATGCGTGCGCTTCCCCGTACGCCACACATACTGCCCCACAATCAGGCTTGTCATAGTCGAGAGCGCCATCACGCCCACGCCCCATTCCAGCCGTTCCAGCTCACTGCCGACGATGAGCCGCCGTACACCCTCAATCAGCAGATAGCCCACGATGAGCATCAGCAGGATCGACTCTCCGAACCCCGCGAGCGTCTCCACCTTACCGTGTCCGTAGGGATGCTGCTCATCGGGGGGCGTCGCGCCGATACGCACGCCCAGATAGGCGAAAAACGAAGCGACGACATCGGTGGCGGAGTGCAACGCCTCGGAGAGCAGGCTTACCGAACCTGTCAGCAGTGCGGCGACCAGCTTCACCCCCGTCGCCGTCAGGTTATAGCCCAGCGACACGACTGCCGCCCGGCGTTTCGATCGTTCCTCGTAAGCGTGTGCGAAAGCCATCGGCGGAGAAAATATACCCGCTTCAGGACAGCATTCTCGGTCGGCGAGGCTGCCGAGCCCCTATCCGGGCGTGTTTCAGCGGAACACAATCTGTTGTGCCAGCGTGAAATAGAGCAACAGCCCAGAGGCGTCCACGATGGTGGTGATGAATGGTGCGGACATCACGGCGGGGTCGATGTTGAGCCGTTTGGCTATCAGGGGCAGTGTCGCGCCGACCGTAGTGGCGATGGTGATGATGCCGACCTGCGCCAGCCCCACCGTAAGCGCGATGCTGATTTGCTTGCTCCAGTCATAACCCAGTCGTGTCCAGAACAGCGCGTTGAGGATGCCGATGACGCCCACCAGCATACCCAGCAGCAGCCCTGTACGTAGTTCGCGTCCGACCACGCGCAGAATGTGCTGCCAGCGCACCTCGCCCAGAGCAATCGCGCGGGTAATCGTGGTGGTCGTCTGCGCCCCTGCGTTGCCCCCAGAGCCAATCAGCAGGGGAATAAACCATGCCAGCGCGGTGACCTCCTGGATTGCCTCATCGTAAGTGCGCAGCACTGCGCCTGAAAAGAGCTGCGCCACGAACAAAAACACCAGCCAGCGCACACGCTTGCGTGCTAAGTCCCACGGCGTGAGACGGAAGTATGGCTCCTCCGTCGCCTCCACACCGCCCAGCTTCAGCACGTCCTCCGTGCTCTCGCTTACCAGAATATCCACTACGTCATCCACCGTCACGATGCCCAGCATACGCCCCAACTCGTCCACAACAGGCACGGCGAGCAGGTCGTATTTCGAAAGCAGGTTCGCCACCTCTTCCTGGTCGGTATCGGGCTTGACAACGATGGGGTCTGGCTCCATGATTTGCTCGATGCGCTTGGCAGGGTCACTGATGACCACATCGCGCAGAGAACAGACTCCCACCAGACGCTGGCGCGTGTCCACGACGTAGAGGTAATAGATGGTCTCGATCTCGCTGCCAACCTGTCGCAGGTAGTCGAGCGTCATTTCGGCGGTCCAGTCGGGACGCACGCGCACGTACTGGCGCACCATCAGGCGTCCTGCAGTGTTTTCGGGATATTCCAGCAGTTCGCGCACCTCGCGGGCTTCGGGCGCGGGCATCTGTTGCAGGAGCGCTTCCGCCTTCGCCTCATCGAGTTCGTCGAGAATCTGCGCGGCGTCGTCAGCGGGAATCAGTTGCAGCAGGCGGGCGGCTTTTTCGAGGGGGATATGCTCGAAAATCTCGTCGACCAAAGCGGGTTCTAAGTATTCGATGATTTCGGATGCGATGGACTCGTCCATGTGCAGGAGGGCGTGGGCTTGCTCGGCGGGGCTGTCCATCAGAGCGAGCGCTTCCGCGATGTCCTGAGGCGCGTGTTCCTCCAACAGTTGCAGCAGCGCGCCGTCAGGATGCTGTAAAGCTTGGCGCAGTTCCGTGAGCAAGACCTCCGTGCGGTTCTCCATCGTTGCCTCCGTGCAGCTTTAGCGTGCGACGGCTTCGATTATACCAATTGTGGGGCGTGCCCACTTAGGCGAGGCGGCGGTACGACGGCGTCCCCACCATCGCGCATGGACTTGCTCCCGGTCCGAAGCGCATCGGCGGGGACGCTCGCCGTACCGTCTACTTCCCACAAGCTGCGCGAACGTTTTGGGAGACGCTAATGTTCCTGCGCCTCGCGCTCGCGTTTGTGTTTTTCGATGAGCGGCTGCGCCACGTTCGGGGGGGCTTCTTCGTAGTGCGAGAACCGGGTGCGGAACCGCCCGCGCCCGCGTGTGATGGAGCGCAGCTCCAGCGCGTAGCGCGTCATCTCGCCCATCGGCACGTTCGCGCGAATGAGCTGTCTGCCGTTGCCGAGGCTCTCGATGCCCATGATGCGCCCGCGCCTGCCGTTCAGGTCGCCCATCACATCACCCGTGAAGGCTTCGGGCACATCCACCTCCACTTCCAAGATGGGTTCCAGCACGACCGGTCCGGCTTTCATCGCCGCGTCTTGGAATGCGAGGCTGCCCGCGATACGGAACGCCTGATCCGAGGAGTCCACCTCGTGATACGAGCCGTCCACCACGTTAATCTTGAAGTCGGTAGCGGGGAAGCCCGCCTGGATGCCCTTCTCGGCGGCTTCGCGGATGCCTTTCTCGATGGCAGGGATGTAGTTTTTCGGGATTGCGCC
This sequence comes from Fimbriimonadales bacterium, assembly GCA_026416655.1. GTDB lineage: Bacteria > Armatimonadota > Fimbriimonadia > Fimbriimonadales > GBS-DC > GBS-DC. Next base: position 1,844 of record JAOAES010000065.1, on the reverse strand, counting down.
CCCGACGATGCTCTCGGTGAACTCGATGCCCGAACCGCGCGGCAACGGCTCCATATTGATGAAGCAGTGCCCATACTGCCCGCGTCCGCCTGTCTGACGCTTGAACTTGCCTTCGACGCGCTGCACCGGGCGGGTTATCGTCTCGCGGTAGGGGATGCGCAGATCCACGGTTTCCACTTCCGTGTTGAACTTGCGCTTGAGCTTGTCGATAATCACCTCGAGGTGCAAATCGCCCATGCCCGAAAGCAGGGTTTGTCCCGTTTCGGGGTCGCGCCGAGCGTGGAAGGTGGGGTCTTCTTCCTGCAGGCGGGCGAGCGCGGGTCCCATTCGGTCTTCGTCGGCTTTCGACTTGGCGACGACCGCGACGGTATAGATGGGGTCGGGCATCTTGATTGGCTCGATAGCGACTGGGCGGCTCTTGTCACAGAGCGTGTGCCCCGTGCCCGTCTCCTGAAGTTTCGCCACGACGCCGATGTCGCCCGCGCGCACTTCCGTGGTGGCAATCTGGTTCTTACCGCGCAGATAGAACACCTGTCCGATGCGCTCGTCGCGCTCTTTCTGGGGGTTATAGACCTGCGAGTCGCCCTTGAGCGTGCCCGAATAGACTCGGAAGAAGGTGAGCTTGCCGACGAAGGGGTCGGCAGTGGTTTTGAACACGAAGGCGGCTAACGGCGCGCTGGGGTCAGGTTTGAGTTCGATGGGTTCGTCCTTGCGCAGGTCTTTCGCGGCGGGCGGGGGGGCTTCCGCGGGGCTGGGCGCGAGTTCGACAATCGCCTGCAGCAGCGGCGCCAGCCCTTCGCCCAACGCCGCCGAACCACACAGCACGGGCACAATCTGCCCCTTGCGGACTCCTTCGTGGAACGCATGCACGAGTTCTTCGTCGGTAAGCGGGTTGCCTTCGAGGTACTTCTCCAGCAGGGCGTCGTCGGTTTCGGCAGCGGCTTCCATCAGCAGCTCGCGCGCGCGCCCAACCAGTTCCTGCAAATCGTCAGGCACGGGCGACGCACTGATGTCGCGGTCTTTGCCCGTGTAGGCTTTCTGATGCAGCACATCCACCACGCCTTTGAACTGCGCCTCTGCGCCGATGGGCACTTGCAGTGGCACGATGCGGTTGCCGTAGATGCTGCGCAGATGGTTCACCAGCCCGCGATAGTCCGCCCCGTCGCGTTCCATTTTGTTCACGAAGATAAAACGAGGGAGTTTACGCGCCTCACACAGTTCCCAGGCGTTCTCGAAGCCGACCTCCAGCTCCGCCTGCGCGGGCGCGACCAGCACAACGGCGTCCACCACCTGCAACGCGCTATAGAGTTCACCAATAAAGTCGGGGAAGCCGGGCGTATCTAAGAGGTTGATTTTGTGTCCATCCCACTCGATGGGCAAAAGCGTTGTGCTGAGACTGATTTTGCGGCGTTGTTCTTCGGGGTCGAAGTCCGAGACGGTGTTGCCTGCTTCGATCGTGCCGACGCGGTCGATGTGCCCCGCCATGTAGAGGAGATGCTCGGCAAGCGTGGTTTTCCCGCTGCCGCCGTGTCCCGCCAACGCAACATTGCGAATCTGCTCCAGCGCGTACTGTTTCATCGCCTGACTCCTGTTTGTGTAGAGTGAATCGACGAATGGTCGGATGGATACGTAAAATTAAGCCCCCTGCGTGCGTGCAGTGAGGCTCGCGCATTCGCCGTGTTGCCTGCGCCCCAGCGGCTATATTATGGCTGATTCAGCGAGGTAAAGTCAAGGGGTAAGGTTCCCCTCGCGCTGCGAGGGGAAGCCCGAGAAAGGAGGTGCGATAGGGTTTTACTTATCACGCTCTTTCTGGCGTCGTCGCGCGATTAGCCCCACGAAGCCCG
>JAOAES010000359.1 GCA_026416655.1 Fimbriimonadales bacterium | reverse complement strand
TGCGCCCGGCGCAGGCGCGCCGCCGAGACCAACTTCATCGCCCGCGTAATCTGCTGGATGCTCTTCGCGGCGCGAATCCGCGCCCGCATACCTCGCAGCGTTCTCATTTCAGACCCTGCTCCTGCACAAATTTCGCTTTGTATTCCTCAATCGCCGCGCGCAGAGTGCGCTCGGTGTCCTCGTCGAGTTTCTTCTCGCGCCGAATCTTCTCGCCGAGGTCGGGATACTTCTCGCGCATGTAGGGGTGGAAGCCCTCTTCGAACTGGCGCACCTTCTCGACGGGGATGTCGTCGAGGTAGCCCTGCGTGCCTGCGAAGATAATCATCACCTGTTCCTCAACGGGCATCGGCTGGAACTGCGGCTGCTTGAGGATCTCCTGCAGGCGCAAGCCGCGCGCAAGCTGCAGCTGCGTGGCGCGGTCTAAGTCCGACGCGAACTGCGCAAACGCCTGCACCTCGCGGAACTGCGCCATATCCAGACGCAGGCGTCCTGCGACCTGCTTCATCGCGCGAATCTGCGCATCGCCCCCCACGCGGCTCACCGAGATACCCACATTAATCGCGGGGCGGATACCTGCGTAGAACAGGCTCGGCTCCAGATAAATCTGCCCGTCGGTGATGGAGATAACATTCGTGGGGATGTACGCCGACACATCGCCTGCCTGCGTTTCGATGATAGGCAGGGCGGTCAGCGAGCCGCCGCCGTACTCGTCGGACATCTTTGCGGCGCGCTCCAGCAGGCGCGAGTGCAGGTAGAACACATCGCCGGGGTACGCTTCGCGTCCGGGCGGACGGCGCAGCAGCAGCGACACGGCGCGATACGCCTGCGCGTGTTTGGAGAGGTCATCGTACACCACCAGCGCGTCCATGCCGTTGTCGCGGAAGTATTCGCCCATCGCGCAGCCTGCGTAAGGCGCGATATACTGCAAGCTGTTCGGGTCGCTGGCGGACGCCACTACGACGGTGGTGTACTGCATCGCGCCGTAGCGTTCCAGCGTGTCCACGAAACGCGCAATCGCCGCCATCTTCTGCCCGACCGCCACATAGATACAGTACACGGGCTTCTCTTCGGGCGACTCGTGCGTGTATTTCTGGTTGATAATCGTGTCCAGAATAATCGCGGTCTTGCCCGTAGAGCGGTCGCCGATAATCAGCTCGCGCTGCCCGCGCCCGATGGGGATCATCGCGTCAATCGCCTTGATCCCGGTCTGCAGGGGCTGCTTCACAGGCTGGCGGGTAATCACGCCGGGCGCAATCACCTCGATTCGGCGGTACTCTTCGGCGACGATGGGTCCCTTGCCGTCCAGCGGGCGTCCGAGCGCGTCTACCACGCGCCCCAACAGCGCCTTGCCGACGGGCACCTCCGCGATGCGCCCCGTGCGCTTGACGGGGTCGCCCTCCTTGAGTTCCTCGTCGGAGCCTAAGATGATGACGCCGATGCTGTCCTCTTCGAGGTTCAGCACCATGCCCATCACTTCGTGGGGGAACTCCAGCAGCTCGCCCATCTGCGCGTCGGGCAGTCCGTACACGCGCGCGATGCCGTCGCCCACTTGCAGAATCGTGCCGACGCTCTCGGCGACGGGCTTACCGTCGGCGGTCTCTATTTCCTTCGCTAAGATGCTCGTAATCTCTTCGGGTCGGATAGCCATGATAGCACCTCGCTTTAGCTGGCGACGCGCGCCCCGCGCCGCTCAATTTCCAGCATAATTTGGTCGCGTAGGCGGTCTAACGCCCCGCGTAGGGTTCCGTCAATCTGGTAGTCGCCGATTTGCACACGCACACCGCCAATCAGATCGGGATTCACCTCGAAGGTGGGGATAATCGTTTTGCCCGTGCTTTGCTGCAGTTTCTGCACGAGGGCGTTCTGCTCGGCTTCGGTGAGCGGCGCAGCGGATTCGATGGTCGCGCGGGCGATGCCCTGATGCGCCTCCTGCAGTTTTTGGAACTCCTCGCAGACCGCCTCGAAGAACTTCTCGCGCCGTTTCTCGACGAGCAGTTCCAGCAAGCGCAGCGTGTGGGGTTGCATCTGCGCGCTCAGCGCCTCACGCAGCCGGGCGATTTTGCGGTCGCGCGGGATGAGCGGGCTGTAGAAGAAGGCGCGCAGCTCGTCCGACTGCGTCATCAGGGCGCGCAGGTTGTTCAGGTCGTCGCCGGTTTGCTGGAGCCGCTCTTGCTTCAGCGCGACTTCGAACAGCGCACGGGCGTACCGTCGGGCGACGCGAATATCGACCATTTAGCGCACCTCCGCCGTTTGGATGAACTCTTGCACCAGTTTGCGGTGGCGTTCGTCGGTCATCTCCTCGCGCAGCAGGCGTTCGGTGGTGCGCAGCGTCAGTTCGGCGACATAGGTTTGCAGTTCGCTGCGCAGTTTCTCGCTCTCCAGTTTCGCCTGTTCCTGCGCGCGGGCGACGATGTCGTCTGCCTGGCGGCGGGCGTCGGCGACAATCTGGTCGCGCAGTTGCTGCGCCTCGCCGACGGCTTGCTGGATGCGCTCGCGTGCTTCGGCTTCGATGTGCGCCAGGCGCGCTTCGTACTCGTTGCGCAGTTGCTCCATCGCGCGGCGGTCGGCTTCGATTTTATCGTAGGTGGCGTTGATGTCCTGCCGACGCGCCTCCAGCATCGCGCCGAGCGGTTTCCAGAAGAACTTGGTCATCACCCACAGCAGCAACAGGAAGCCGACGAGCTGGATTATCAAAATGTTGAAATCGATTCCGAGCAGCTCGAGCAAGCCGCCGCCTCCGCCTTCCGCTGCTGCTAACAGGTTCGGTAGATGCGCGTAAATATCGAACATCGCCTGTAATCCTCCTGCGGGGGCGAGCCGCGCCGCCCCCGACTAAACGTTTACTGACCAACCGTGGGCAGGCGCCCCTGCAGCAGGAAGAAGATGACGAACGAGAACAGCACGAGCGACTCGATGAACGCCAGACCGATAATCATACCGGTTTGAATGCGCCCTGCCATTTCGGGCTGTCGCGCCATGCCTTCCATCGCGCCTGCTACCGCGCGTCCCTGACCCAAGCCCGCGCCGATTACCGCCAGCGGCAGACCCAGTCCAACTGCCAATGCGAGACCCATCAGATAGAGCCCAGTACCTACTTCGAATTGCATCTCCTATATCCTCCTTGTTTGGTCATATGCTATGGCTCCGCGCTTCCGTGCGGAGCGTTCTCCTCTCGGCTGAGAGGAAATCTTCTCTTGTGGCACGGACAGTCTTGTCCGTGCCCACACGCACGCTTGGACAGGACTGTCCAAGCCACTAATGCGCGTGCGCATGCTCGCCGTGATGCTCCTCGTGATGCTCCGTCGCCAGCGACAGATAAATCAGCGTCAGTATCGAGAACACAAATGCCTGTACGAACGCCACCAGCAAGCCCAGCAGCAGCACGGGGAACTGAATCGGCAAGGGCAGATAGATGGCTTTGAACACGGGCATCGCCAGTGCGGTAATCAACGCCATCGTCACCTGCTCCTTCCCGAACATGTTCGCATACAGACGAATCGAGAGCGAAACCGGCTTGGCTAACTCGCTGACGATTTCAATCACGAACAGCAAGGGCGAAAGCAGCACAGGCACCTCGCCCCAGCGCGCGAAATGTTTCAGATAGCCGCCAATCCCCCGCGCTCGAATCCCTTCGTATTGGACATAGAGAATCACAATCAGCGCGAGTGCAATCGTGGTGTTCAGGCTTGCAGTGGGCGCAATACCCGGCGGAATCAGCCCCATCAGGTTGCAGAACAGGATAAACAGGAAGATGGTGCCTGCGAGGGGGACATATTTGCGCCCGTGCTCGCCCACGACGCTCACAGCGAGGTTATCAAAAAACTCGTAGATGACTTCAGCGAGGTTCTGCAGGCGTCCGGGGCGTTTTTGCATATGGCGAGTGGCGCTGAGGGCAAAAATCAGCAGCGCGAGCGCCGCGATGCCCGATAGCACAGAAAAAACGGGCGGTGGCACATGCGCTCCGATGCCCGTTTGCGTAAGAACCCAGAAAGCGTTCAGCCGTTCCTCCACTGATGCGCGTCTCCTTCGCCGTCCTTAGACGCGAGTATTATACCCACTGCTTAACCCGCGCGTCAAGGGGGAGTAGAAAGAGGTATAATTCTCCTATGCCCGCCCAGCCCAGTTTGCCGTTGGAGGAGGAG
>JAOAES010000282.1 GCA_026416655.1 Fimbriimonadales bacterium | reverse complement strand
GTAGATAATCTCTTCCACCAGTCCCCGCTCTTTGGCGAACTGCTCGCGCCGTTCGCGAATCGGATCTAAGAAGTTATTTAGCGCGCGCGCCAGCTTCTCTTTGACCTCCACATCTCCCACGCGCCCTTGTCGGTAGCGGGTTTTGAGGTCTTCCACCTCCTCGCGGTCGGGGTTGAAGATGTCGTGATAGATGAACACAGGGTTGCCCTCCACCGTGCCCGGAATATCGGCGCGAATGCGCTTGGGGTCGGTGTACATGCTGCGCACCTTTTTCTCGACGGTTTTGGGGTCGTCCGAGAGGAAAATCGCGTTGCCCAGGCTCTTGCTCATCTTCGCCTGTCCGTCTGTGCCGACGAGTGTCGGCACCTCGCTGAGCATTACCTCAGGGATGGGGAACACCTCGCCATAGAGGTTGTTGAACCGGCGCGCGATTTCGCGGGTGATCTCCACATGCGCCTCGTTGTCCTTGCCGACGGGCACGAGGTGCGCGCGGGGCATCAGAATGTCGGCGGCTTGCAAGACGGGATAGCCCACCAAGCCGAAGGGGATCGATTCCTCGTCGATGTTGGCGGCGCGCGCCATGTCTTTCAGGCTGGGCAGGCGCGTCAGGCGCGGCAGCGAGACCAGCATCTCGAAAATCAGGTTCATTTCGTAGACTGCATGCACTGCCGACTGCAGGTAAATCGTGGACTTGTTCGGGTCGATGCCCACTGCGAGGTAGTCCAGCACCATCTCGCGGATGTTCGTGCGCATCTCTTCGATATCTTCGTGCGTGGGGCGGGTGGTGAGCATATGCAGGTCGGCAATCAGGAAGTAGCACTCGTATTCGTCTTGGAGTTTGACGCGATTTTGCAAGGAGCCGACATAGTGTCCCAGATGGAGTTTGCCTGTCGGTCGGTCGCCCGTCAGCACTCGTTTGCGCTCGATCATCGAGGGGTAATTATACCGACAAGCGCAGCAAAAGTATACGGGTTAGGCGCAGCGTTCTCTTTGGCGATCCGCTCTTCCGCCAAGCGCACGTACTCTTCCATAATCTCGACTCCGATATAGCGGCGGTCGAGGCGCACGCATGCCACCGCTGTTGTGCCTGATCCCATGAACGGGTCTAAAACGATATCGCCCGGCTCGGTGAACAGCTTGATGAACCATGCGGGCAGCTCAACAGGGAAGGTGGCGGCATGGTAGCGGTTATAGCACTCAGTCGCCATATGCAGCACATTCGTTGGGTAGGCGTACTCGCGCCCGATCCAGTTCGCGACGCGCTTGCCGAAACCGCTGCCCGCCTGCGAGTTGAAGCGATACAGATCGTTCGGGTTGAGTTTTTTCAGGCGTTCGTGTCGCCACTCTCCCATTGGGACCATCACCGCTTCTTGGAACATCTTGAACTTCTTCTGCTTAGTGAAATGCAGTAGGCGTTCCCATGCATCGCGGAATCGGTTGGGCCACTTGCCCGGATAGCAGTTTTTCTTGTGCCAGATATATTCCTCCGTCCACAGCCAGCCTTGCTGGCGCATCGCCATAATCAGCTCCAGCACGTAGGTATGTCGCTCACCGTTGACCACGCGCTCCTTGATGTTCAGCACAAACGAGCCTGTCGGCTTGAGGACGCGCTTCAGCTCGGCGGCGATAGGCAGAAACCATTCCACATAATGGTCTGGATGGACGCCCCCGTAGACTTCCTTGCGCTGGTCGGCGTAGGGCGGTGAGGTGATAATGAGGTCTACGCAGGCGTCAGGTAGCTGCGTCAGCGCCTCACGGCAATCGCCGTGCAGGATACGATTCAGGAACGGCTGTAGCTCGGTCTCTTTAGCGATGAGCATACTACAGGTAGTATACCTGCTCCAGCAGGAAAAGCGGAGTGGGGAGCGTATGTAGCCCTTGTGCAAAGCTGGCGCATTACCCCTGCGAAGCGGGTTCGGGGCATGTGGAGTCCGCCGGGCGATAAGTCGATCACGCATCGCGCGGTGATTCTGGGGCTGCTCGCGCGCGGCACGACGGAGATTGAGAACTTTCTGGAGGCGGACGACTGCCTGCGCACCCTCCATATCGCGCAACAGTTAGGGGCAGAAGCGGAGCGCGTCGGTGAGGCGCGCTGGCGTATTACAGGGCGTGGGAGCGAGTCGCTTCGAGAGCCGAACGAAGTGCTGGACGCGGGCAACTCAGGTACAACCACGCGCCTGATGGCGGGCGTGTTGGCGTCCTATCCGATTTTCAGCGTGCTGACGGGCGACGCCTCCCTGCGACGACGCCCGATGCGGCGCATCGTGGAGCCGTTGCAACGCATGGGCGCGCACATCGACGGCAGAGAAGGCGCGACGCGCCTGCCCTTGAGCATTCGCGGGGGCGATTTGCGGGCAATCAAGCACCTCACGCCCGTCGCCAGCGCGCAGGTCAAATCCTGCATTCTGCTCGCGGGGCTGAACGCGGCGGGCGTCACGGAGGTCACGGAGCCAACCCTCTCCCGCGACCACACCGAGCGGATGCTGCGGGCGTTCGGCGCGGAGCTGGAGACGCAGATTTGCACAGCGGGCGCGCACCGCGTGCGCCTGCATGGGGGACAGACGCTGGAAGGGCAGAAACTCATCGTGCCCGGCGACTTCTCATCAGCGGCGTTCTGGATTGCCGCTGCGCTCCTGCTGCCAGGCTCGGAACTCGTGATAGAGGGAGTTGGCGTGAACCCAACGCGCACGGGACTGCTGGAGGCGTTAGCGCAAGCGGGTGTGCATCTGGAGTGGAGCGCGGTTGACGAACAAGCGGGCGAGCCGACGGCGACGCTGCGGGTAAAGTCCCAGCCGCTCGGCGCGATGCGTATCGGCGGCGCGCTCGTCCCCAGCCTGATCGACGAGGTTCCCATTCTCGCGCTGCTCGCGACGCAGGCACACGGCGAGACCCTCATCCGCGACGCCGCCGAACTGCGCGTCAAGGAATCCGACCGAATCGAGGCGATAGCGACCGAGCTGCGCAAGATGGGCGCACAGATTGAACCCCTGCCCGACGGCTTGCGCATTCAGGGTCCTACTCCCTTGCACGGCGCAGAGGTGCAAAGCTACGGCGACCACCGCATTGCGATGACGCTTGCAATCGCGGGACTCATCGCCCAGGGGGAGACCGTCGTTCACGATGTGGCGTGCGTGCAGACGAGCTTTCCCGAGTTTGAGGCGCTGTTGCAACAGCTGGTAGAGTACCCGTAGCACGGGCGTCTCGCCCGTGTAGCCATTGTGACACGGGCGTCCCCGCCTGTGCAAAGGAATTCCCTGCACTTGGGCGAGACGCTCAAGCCACTGCCCACTCATCGTAGCACGGGCGAGGACGCCCGTGCCACGCTACCGCGCCTGAAACGGCACAATTTGGCTAATCGCGCGTGTGCTGCGGTCATTCGTGAACGCCAGCACCACCGCGTAGTAGGTGCGCCCGCTCACTAACGCAGGACCCGTGTAGACCAGCGAGGTCGCAGGCGCGAACACCTTCGCCGCGCCCGGATTGCTCAAATCGGCGGGATAGTAGGGCG
>JAOAES010000249.1 GCA_026416655.1 Fimbriimonadales bacterium | reverse complement strand
CCCCCGCGATTGATGATCCCGCCCACCGACAGTGTGGTCATCGGCTCGATCTCTTCTTGCAGCAAGCCTGCGTAGCCTCGCTTGATGCCGTACACTTCCAGTCCATGATAAATCGCGCTGCGCACAATCGCGCGAATGGCGGCGTTCATGCCGGGCGAATCGCCGCCGCTGGTCAGTACCCCGATGCGCTTGATGCTCATTCCACACCCCCAAAGTTCGGTTTCCGTTTCTCCAGAAAGGCGCGGATTCCCTCCTGCCCCTCGTCGCTGACGCGCAGCTCAGCGATTCGGGCAACCGTGAGCGAGCGCAGCTCGTCGGCGGGCAGCACCAGCGCGGCGTGCAGCAGCATCTTCGCGGCCGCCATCGCGTTCGGTCCGTTCTGTAGCAGGTTCTGCACGACGGCGTCCACTTCCGCGTCTAACTGCTCGACGGGAACGACGCGATGCGCCAAGCCGATTCGCAGGGCGGTCTCCGCGTCGAAACGCTCGCCCGTGATGAACAGCGCGCGGGCGTGTCCGTAGCCGATTTTGCGCAGCACATAGGGGGCAATCACGGCGGGAATCAGCCCCAACTTCACCTCACTGAAGGCGAACTTCGCCTCCGGCGTAGCAATCGCAATATCGCACACGGCGACCAGCCCTGCCCCGCCCCCCATCGCCGCGCCGTGAATGCGCCCCACTACAGGCTTAGGGCAGTGGTCAATCGCCTCAAACATCCAAGACAGGGCGCGGGCGTCCTCTAAGTTCTCAGCGAAGCTGTAGCCCACCATCTTGCCCATCCAGTTCAGGTCTGCCCCGGCGCAGAACGACTTGCCTGCGCCCTGCAAGATGACCACGCGCGTCGCCTCGTCCTCGCGCAGCGTCTCGAACGCCTCCGTGAGTTCGGCAATCAGCGTCTCGTTGAAGGCGTTATGCACCTCAGGGCGGTTCAGCGTGATTCGCGTGATAGGCGGTGTGCGCTCGATTGTCAGTGTTGTCGCCATCCTTCCACCTCGTCGGGCTGCCAGCCGTATTTACCCACCAGGGGCACGAACATGCACTCGCCGAAGGTTTTCGCGCGAATGCGCGTCCCGTGCTTGGTCACGCGCGTCAGCAGCTGATACTCGCGCGACCCCAACGGCAGCAGAAGTTTACCCCCGTCGGGGCTGAGCTGGTCAAGCAGGGGCTGCGGGATTTTGGGCGGCGCGCCTGCCGTAACCAGAATGCGGTCGTAGGGCGCGTAGGGCGGGAAGCCGCAAGTGCCGTCGCCGATTACAAAGGTAATCGGGGGCAAGTCAATCTGCTGGAGGGTGCGATACGCCTGCAAAGTCAGGCGCGGGAACCGCTCAATTGTGGTAAGGCGTGCGCAGAGCCTGCGCAATATCGCCGTCTGATAGCCTGACCCTGTGCCGATTTCCAGCACATTCTCGCCGCCTGCAAGCTCCAGAATCTGCGTCATCTGCGCCACCAGCGACGGTTGCGAGATGGTCTGCCCCTCGCCGATAGGCAGCGCGTGGTCGATGTAGGCGTAGTGGCGGTGGCTTTCGGGCACGAACAGGTGGCGCGGCGTCGCGCGCACGGCGTCCAGCACCCGCACGTCGCGTACTCCCTTCGCGCGAATCTGCTCCAGCAGCGACTCCAGTTGCGCCGTGTAATCGACGCCGTCGACGGGCATAGTGCGGGGATTCGCTATTATTAGAGAGATTCCTGTTCATCCGATAAGCCATGAGCATGGTACAATTTGGAAGTAAGTCTGTACGGGGTTTCTCATGAACGCACTTCAACTGGAACTGCCGCCGACCGTATCGGAGGACGAGGCGCGGCTGCTGCTGGCGATTAAACTCTACGAGGCAGGGCGCGTGTCGTTGGGCAAAGCCGCCGAACTGGCTGGCTATTCCCGGCGCGCCTTCATCGAACTGCTCTCCCGCCAGAAGATACCTGT
>JAOAES010000273.1 GCA_026416655.1 Fimbriimonadales bacterium | reverse complement strand
AACCTCCCTTGCATTCCCGTAAAAAATGTGCTATAATACAGTATCTTTACCAACGGAGGTGTGATTGACCATGCGAAAGGCGATCCTTTTCGGCATCGTCAGCGCGATGGCGCTGACCAGCGTGGCTGTGGCGCAGACGCCTGTACAGAAACTCATCCAGACGGGCAAAATGTCCTTCCGATTGAACGACTCGCAATACTACATCCGAATCGGCGACCAGTGTACGCTGCCTGCTGCCGGCGGCGGGCTGGGCGACCAAGCTCCCATCTGTGTGCAGCTGCAAGACCTGAACGGCGACAACATCCCCTTAGACTTCCAGATTACCATCAACCAGATGGTGAACACGATCCAATCCAACGCCACGGTGACTTTTATTGGCACGCCTGTGGGCACTAATGCGGTGCGCTGGCAGGGCAGCCGAACTTTCACGCCTGCGGAGTGCGCTTTCATCGGCGGCAGTGTACAGCAGTGGTTCCAGCTGAACGATGTGTACGGCGACTTCACGATGCAGATTACCGAGATGAGCAGTTGCCAAGCAGACCCGTACAACTGTTTCAGCTGCGGCGTGGATTTGATGCTGGCGACGCCCGTGATTGATCCTCCCAACGAGAATGTGAACTATCTCGGCTTCAACGGCGTGCTTCGTCTCGGAGGCAACAGTTGCGACACGGGCGGTCCGGTGCGTGCGTGCGCCCGTACTTTCTCGATTCGCGCTGTTGGGTACAGCGGCGGTCTGAAGCCGCGCGGCGATGTGAACGGCGACTGCACCGTCGATGATGCCGACCTGTTGATTGTGCTGTTCAACTTCGGCGGCAGCGGCGACGGCGATGTGAACCGCGACGGCGTAGTGGATGACGCAGACCTACTGATCGTGCTGTTCAACTTCGGCGCGAGTTGCTAATCTTGAGGTTCCTTGCCTTCAGCTCGGAATGACTGGAATAACCCCTGTCATTCCGAGCGAAGCGAGGGATCCATTTTCTACGCGCCTGCTGTTTCGAGCGGAGAAACGCCGATTTTCCAATAATCGGGAACTTTTTTCAGCAGGAATCTTGACTAAGCGTTAGAATCCTAACTTCTACGAGGAGGTAGCTGAACGATGCGGTATCGTGGATTCACACTGATTGAGCTGTTAGTCGTTATCGCGATTATCGCCATCTTAGCGGCGATACTGTTCCCTGTGTTTGCGATGGCGCGCGAAAAGGCGCGTCAAACCCAGTGCGTCAACAACATGAAGCAGGCAGGACTGGGTGTGATCCAGTATATTCAGGACTACGACGAGACCTACCCGATGAGCGTCTACCGTGGGCGCAACCAACAGAACCAGGAGTGCGCCTACACGATGCTCGCGGCGATTGAACCCTATGTGAAGAACAAGGACATCTTCGAGTGTCCTTCCCGACGGCGCGAAATGGATCTGGACGCGTTCTGGCGCCAGTTCGGGCTGCCGGGCGGCGAGTGTGGGCGGTTCCAGTGGCTGAGCTATGTCGCCAACTTCGCTCTGTTTGAGGACGGTCCGAACAACACCATCACAGGCGTCCAAAACCAGCCCCCCATCAAGCAAGCGGAGCTGGAGTATGTGGCGGATACGTCGGCGTATCTGGATGGACAGCTGACAGTGCAGGGCGGCACGGGCGGTTGTGGTATCTTCAGCTCTCCCGTAGAGGGACGCCATAACGAAACCGCATCCGTCGCCTATGCGGATGGGCATGCGAAGTCGCTCAAAGTGCGTCAGGCGGATGTCGCATGCATCAACATCAGCAACAAGCAGTTCCGCTTGTGGTGTGTGCAGTCGCCGCCGTATAACCGCAACTGGGATAACAATGCGGGGCGGTGCGCCGCTACTGAAAAGGTCTGTCAAGGCTCGCCCGCTATCTCTGGCTCGCGCGACCTGTGGGGCATCCCTGTGGTGGACGCGCAAGGTACCAAGTGTGTGCGGGCGTTGCGGTAAGCGAGTCATAAGCGCGTGAAAACATCCCCTTTCGGCGAACACAGGTTCCGAAAGGGGATGTTTTTTTTCAGGTTGCCGAGGACTGTTTACGGATGGCGTTATAATAAGTGCCTCGCATTAGAAATCATCTTTTTATCGCAGGGCGCGTCGCGGACGCGCCCCTACGGTTTACGCGCGGGGCAAGACGGAGGCACGCAACCTGCTGTAGGGGGCGCGTCCGCGACGCGCCCTGCAGATTCGAGGACGATTTAAACTCGGAAGCACTTATTAGAATGTCTCCCCATTCAGTATGCAGTGCAAATACGTCGTGTGATAGCGGGGCTTGACGCCAACAACTTCGCGCTCAAGCCTTACCTGCAGCATCCTCCACGAACCGCCAATCGGGTTAACATAGCTCACACTGGCGTGGGGATAGTGGCGTTGGATTTCGGCAGCCAAGGCGTGGTCAAAGTCGCCGTAGGGGCGCAGTACAGGACGCTGCTGTGCGAGGCTGAGCATAACCGCATGTAAATCGAACGATGTGGTGTTAGTCATACGCCTACCCTCTCCACAGTGCGATATATACCCAATTAGGAAAGTCTTCAACGCGGGTGTGAGGCTTCCAGTGCTTCAAGTCGTCAGGTAGAGCCTCCACGACGCGGTTCCACTCGGCAAGTTGGGGGGCAGGGTACACAAACGCCAGCACCCACCTGTTGGGATGCCTCAGCGCATCCAGCTTGCGAAAGTCTTTGAGCAATCCAAGACCGCCGTCTCGGAAGTAGAACTGCAGACTTCGGGGTGTGCCCGCCGCGCGGCTGATGCACAGCGCTTCAGCTCGCACAGGTGTTCCTGACCGTGAGCAAAGATTCTGAAATCCACCTGTACGCGCTTGCTGCTTGCAGGCACAGGAATGTTTGCCTCGCGCTCGAACCCCTCAATCACGCCTTGCTTAGTGAGCAGCGTAATCAGCATCAGCAGCTCCGCCTTGAACCAGCCCTCCACGCGGCTGTCGGCTGCCGCAAACACCTCAAAGTAGTCTCGCTTTTGGCGGAACCAATCCCAGATATGAGGGAAGAGAGGTTCCATAGCCACAAAAAGCAGTTCGCCACCCGTCAACACAAGTCCTGCTCGAAGCAGGGTACAATCCTTCCGTTATGGCTGCTCAGACCTATCGCGGTGTAGTCCGAGGCAACACAATTGAGCTGACCCAGCCGCCTGAACTCCCTGAGGGGACTGAAGTCGAAATGCTTATTGTTCCCGAGGGCGGCTTGCGTCCTGGCTCGCCTGCTGCAGTGCTGTTCCTGCTGGCGAACACACTGACTCCCGAAGAGGCGGCTGCCTTGCGTGAAGCGGTGGCGGAAATGCGCAAACTCGGCGATTATGAAATACCTGCTGGACACTAACACTTGGAGCTACCTACAACAGGGACACCCCCAAGTAGTTGCTCGCGTGACATCCCTCCCTGCTGAAGCGCAGCTCTTCCTCTCGGTTATCTCTCAAGGCGAGCTGTTGGCTGGCATAGAGTGGGCGCAAGGTGTCAAGCGAAAACGGCAACTGCGACTTCTGTACGAGCAGGTCATTCACCTTGCCGCCGAGGTTGTGCCCGTTTCAGAGGAGGTGGCAGTGCAGTACGCACGCATCTGGGCACACCTGCGTCGCTCTGGACGCCCTATCCCATCCAACGATGTCTGGCTTGCCGCCACAGCAATCGCAGGCGAAATGACTTTGGTAACCGCCGACCAGCATTTTAGCCAAGTTCCTAATCTGAAGGTTGAGAACTGGCTGGAATAGCGCAGCAGCCACGCACATGCTGTGTCGGAATGCAGGGCAGGAATGCCCCCCTACACCACCACATTCACCAACTTGCCCGGCACCACAATCACCTTGCGCGGGGGCTTGCCGCCTAAGTGCGCCTGCACACGCGGACTCTCCAGCGCAATCCGCTCCATCGCCTCCTGCGAGATGTCCGCAGGCACTATCACCTTGTCGCGCACTTTGCCGTTGACCTGAATCACCAGCTCGAACGCCTCCGCACGCGCCAACGCCTCGTCGTAGTCGGGGAAGCGCTGCTGCAGCGTGAAGCCCGCAAAGCCAAACGCCTCCCACAGCTCGTCGGCAAGGTGCGGCGCAAAGGGCGCAATCGCTAACATAAAGCACTCCACCGCCTCGCTGACCACTGCCTTCGCCTCTGCCGACGGCGCATCGCCCACGCCCTTCCAGTAGTCCTCCAGCTCGTTGAACCACTCCATCAGCGCAGCAACGGCGGTGTTGAACTTGAAGTCGGGGATGTCGGCGTGTAGCTTTTTGAGCGTGGCGTGGGTGCGCCGACGCAGGGCGCGCTCCGCCTCGCCCAGCGACGCGCCCGCCAACACCTCACGCCATTCGCGCACAAAATGCGGACGCACCGCTCGCATCAACCGCCACACGCGCCCCAAAAACCGATACATCCCCTTCACGCCCTCCTCGCGCCACTCAATCGCCACATCGAACGGCGCGACGAACAGCTCGTACAACCGCAGCGTGTCCGCACTGTACTGCTCCACCATCTCGTCGGGCGTCACCACGTTGTACTTGGACTTGGACATCTTCTCCCACACCCACATCAGCTGCGCCTTCTCCTGCTCGCTCATCTGCTCCAGCTGGTCGCGCCGTACCAAGATGCCCACCTCGCCCTCGCGCAGCGTCTCGTCGGGGCGTGGGGGGCGATAGGGCGTCAGCGCCAGCACCATCCCCTGATTGCGCAGCCGATAGAACGGCTCCTTCACGGGCACAAAGCCCGCGTCGTAGCCCACCTTCGTCCAGAAGCGGGCGTACAGCAAGTGCATCACTGCATGCTCTGCCCCGCCCACATAGTAGTCCACAGGCATCCAGTAGCGCGCCTTCTCTTGGCTGAACGGCTCCTTGTCGTTGTGGGGGTCGCAGAAGCGCAGGAAGTACCAGCTGCTGCACGCGAAGCCGCCCATCGTGTCGGTTTCGCGCTTGGCGGGCTTGCCACACTGCGGGCAGGGGGCGTTCACGAACTCAGGAATGCTCGCCAACGGCGACTCGCCCGTGCCCGACGGCTGATACTGCTCCACATCGGGCAACAGCACGGGCAACTGGTCTTCGGGCACGGGCGCCTCGCCACAGTCGGGGCAGTAGATTATCGGAATCGGCGCGCCCCAGTAGCGTTGGCGGCTAATCAGCCAGTCGCGCAGGCGGTATTGCACCTTGCGCTGCCCGATGCCCTGCGCCTCGAACCACTCGGCGAGGCGTTCCATCCCTTCGCGGTTGGGCAGCCCGCTGAACTCGCCCGAGTTGACCATGATTCCGTCGCCTGTGTAGCAGGGGGGCGGTTCGGGGGCGTCTGCCGTGTGCGCCGTCGGGCGGATGGCTGATTCGGCAGGCTTGCTGGCTGAGCCATCGGGCTTGCTGGCTGATTCGGCGGGGTTGCCGTGTGAGCCGTCGGCTTGCTGGCTGAGCCGTCGGCTTGCTGGCTCAGGCGTCGGGCTTGCTGGGTGAGCCGTCGGGCTTGCTGGCTGATTCGGCGGGCTTGCTGGCTCACTCGGCGGCGGGGTGATGACCACGCGGATGGGCAATCCGTGCTTGAGGGCGAAGTCGTAGTCGCGCTCGTCGTGGGCGGGCACTGCCATGATGGCGCCCGTGCCGTAGGTCATCAGCACATAGTCGGCGATGTAAATCGGCACAGCCTCGCCGTTGACGGGGTTGATGGCATACGCGCCCGTG
>JAOAES010000209.1 GCA_026416655.1 Fimbriimonadales bacterium | reverse complement strand
GATTTTGAAGTCCGCCACGAGGCAGGCGTCGTCGCGGAACGGGGAGTTAATCGCGCCGAAGTACGCGCCGCCCGCGACCTGTCCGCGGAACACCTGCGCGCCCAGCACATTCCAGTTAATCGTAATCGTCGAGTTGAAGTTCTTGTTCACTTGTAAACCGGGGTTAATCAGGTCGTCATCGGGGATGCCCGTGATGTTCACGGTGGGCGCGACGCTTACGCTCAAGCCGGCGGCGTTATTCGCCTGAGCGCGGATGCGCGTCTCCAGCTCGCCGCCGAACGCAGGGCGGTTGGAGAGCTGCTCCGTGCGGAAGAAGTGCCCCGAACCCGTCCATGTGGTGAAGGTCGCCACGCCGCCGGGGTTGTTGCTCGTCACACCGCCAGAGCGGTTGGAGGGCAGACGCCAGTAGCTGCCAGCGTCTGTGCCACCTGTGCCCGAAAAGCGCAGCACGAGCCGCCCGAACGGGTCGCCGCTGCTGAACGGGGATACATTTCGGCTCCATGTCCAGCCATTTCCTGTACCTTGAAAGGAAGTATCGCGCAGCACCCACTCGGCGCTGGTGAACGCGCCGCTGGTGGGACCCGAGCTGGACTGCGACAGGCTAAAGTCTACGTTGTTGGGACCGCTGTTATTAAACACCTGAAACTGCTGTCCGAGCGTAACAGACATGGTGAGCGCGCTGCTCACCGTCAAACCAAGCCAACGAGTGAGTCGCATAGCCTGCACCTCTCATTTCGTAATTGGAAGCCTTCGTCGCGCTTCCATGCACTATAGACTCATTTAGAGGCGCGAATCGGACAGGCGACTGACCAGTGAGTCAGGAATTTAACGAAGGATTAACAGGGGGAGCAATAGCCCCAGTCCTTCTCTACCGCGTGTTTGCAGCCCGTTTCTCAGAGTGCTGGCGCGAAGGTATACTACAACTCGCTCATGCACACACAGTTGCGAATCGGGCTGATAGGCGCGGGCGGCATCGGGCGGCATCTGGCGTGGCAGCTGCGCCCCCTAAGTGAGGCGAGACTGGTCGGCGTGTACGACGCTGATCCCGAACTGACCCAACGCGCCGCTACCGAACTGGAAGTTCCCGCCTACGAGAGCCTCCAAGCCGTGTTGGACGACCCTGAACTCGACGCCTGCATCCTCGCCACGCCGCCCTATACGCATTACGAACTGGGCATGCAGATTCTGCAGAGTGGCAAGCATCTGTTTTGCGAGAAGCCGCTCGCGCTCACGGTGGAACACTGCGACGCGCTGCTGCAGGCGGCGCAGCAGTCAGGGCGCGTGCTGATGGTTGGGCAGGTGCTGCGCCTGTTCCCCTTGTTCTGGCAGTCCAAGCAGTGGTTGCAGGAAGGCGTGATTGGCGAGCCAGTCGCGGTACACCTGCAGCGCAGGGGCTATGAACTGAACCTGTTCAAGGAGGGCTGGCGCGCTGACCCAGCGCAAAGCGGCGGTGTGCTGCTGGAGATGAACGTGCATGAACTCGACTATCTACGCTGGTTGTTTGGCGAGTTCGAAGTCGTCGCGGCGCAGGGGAGACAGCCCTTCACTGAGCCGAACTTCATCCAGCACTGGCACGCCCTGCTACGCTTCGAAAACGGCGTTGCAGGCGATATCGAGTGCAGCATCATCGACGCACTGGGCGGATACACCGTGCGTATCGTTGGCACGGAGGGCGCGCTCGAACACACAGGTTTCAGCGGCGAGATTCGATACAAGCGCATCGGGGGGCAGGAAATGAACCTCACCCCCGAAGAAATCGGCACACCCGAACCCTACATGTGGGAGTTGCGCAGCTTTGTGCGGGCGGTGCTTTATAACGAGTCGCTCCCCTTTGACGGTTATGATGGGCGCATGGCGGTGGCAAACGCGCTCGCCGTTTTGGAGAAAATCACAGGTTAACTCGGGGCGTGGCAGATTCCCTCCCTGCCTTCAGAGGGAAAGGGGCGGCGGGCGAGATATGGAACAGGGAGCTTTTTAGGGGGCATCTTAGTGTGCGCCCCCCCGACTCTACAGACATGGTACACTTCTGCTATGGCTTGGGATGGGGTCTCTGTCGATGTGCTGGGGCGGCTGGAGCGGTATCGGTTTCAGCCCAAAAAGTCGCATGCGGCGGCGATACGGGGGGAACGACTTTCCCCACGTAAGGGTATCTCTATTGAGTTTGCCGACTATCGCCACTACGCGCCGGGCGACGACCTGCGCCACCTGGACTGGAATATCCTTGCACGGTTAGACCGCGCCTACCTGCGTACTTATCAGGATGAGCAGGAGTTGCCCATCCACCTGCTGCTGGACTGCTCGGCGTCGATGGCGTTTGGCGAGCCGACGAAGTTCGACGCGGCGCGCTCGCTGGCAGCGTGCCTGGGCTACATCGGCTTGATTGCAGGCGATGCGGTGTATCCCGTCGCGCTCCATCATCATCCCACCGAGGCGCGCCCGCTGCGCGGCAGGGTCGCCTTCACGCGCCTGCTGGAGTGGTTGCGCGCGCGTCAGCCCGACGGCAGACATCTGGCAGCGAGCATCCAGCGATTCGCCCACGCCAACTTACCGACGGGGCTGGCAATCCTGCTCACCGACGGCTTGGACGAGCAGTTCCCGGACGCCCTGCGCGCGCTGGGCAGCCGACGCCATGAGGTGGTCGTGCTGCACATCCTCTCGGAAGTGGAGTTAGATCCCGATTTAGAGGGCGACCTGAAGCTCATCGACGCCGAGACGGGGGAAGAGCTGGACATCACGGCAACTGGAGGCGTGCTGCAGGAGTATCAGCGCCGGTTGAAGGCGCATAACGAAGCGATACAGAACGCTTGCCGTCGCATCGGCGCGACTTATGTGTCGCTGCGTAATGACCGCGCTCCGCAGGATGTGATTATTCGCGAGCTGTATCCGCAGGGAGTGGTGAGCCTTTAGCCATCACGGCTTGCAGCGCACGTTCCAGCGTGCCGAAGTCGCGTTCGCCGACCCACCAGAAGCAGATATCGCCCTGCGTATCGATGAGCACGGTCTGGGGGACGCCGTGCAGGTGGAAAGCGTCGGCGATGCGCTGGTCGCCCATCACCTGAGGATAGCGTACACCCTTCTCCGCGCAGAACTTGCGCAGTCCCTGCTCCCCCTCAGGTTCGTCGAACGCCACGCCAACGACCTGCACCTGATCGCCGTATTTTTCGTGGAGGCGGATGAGTGCGGGCAACTCGTGCTGGCACTCGCCGCACCATGTGCCCCAGAAGTTAATCAGCAAGGGCTTGGGGCGGTTGCGAAGTGAAATCGTTTCTCCATCGATAGTGCGCAAGGTGAGGTCGGGCGCAGGGATTGTGCGCTGGGGATAAAGCGGCTGGGACTCACGGGAGGGATACTGACTCTGGGCTTTCGTCCACCACTCCAGCCACTGTTGGCGTGCGCGGGCACGTTTTTCGGACGGGTCTGTGTAGCGGGCGTAGAAGGGTTGCCTCGTAATGGCTCGAAGCGCGCCCATCGCCATGTGCTGAGTCTGGTCGTTCGGGTCGTTGCGCAACAGTTCGACAAGCGTGGCGACAGCGCGCCGTTCCCGCATGGCTTGCAGATGGGTAATCGCGGTTTGGCGCACGAGGGTGTCGTGATCCAGCAGGCAGTCGATAAGCAGTGCGGCGGCTTCTTCCCGCGGGAGGCGGTTCGCCATCTCTGCGACGCGCACTCGCACCGGCGAGGCATAGTCGCGCAGCGCATCACGAAGCAAGGCACGCGCTTCGGGCGCATCGATACGAACCACTGCATCGACCGCCGCCGTGCGTACCGCCACCTGCGCATCCGGCGCGAGATATTGTTTCAGTCGCGGGAGCTGCTGTTCGGGGGGTAGGCTTGCGAGTGCTTCAATCTCTGCCTGGGCGCGCGCCTCCTCCGCATGGAGACGCTCATGCGCGTCTTCAGGCGACTGATAGAGCAAGCGAACCGCAACAGCCGCTGCGACTAATAAGACGGCGACAATCCAGAAAGCGCGTTTTTTCATAAAGCGACTTTATTGTACCACGTAGCGAGCAGCGCAGGAGGTAGAATGTTCACAAGGAGGCGTCTGTAATGGAATCGTCGCATGATTGGCTGCTGCCCACCCTGGCGATTTGCCAGATTCCGATAATGGTAGGTTTGTGGCTCGCAGCCCGACGCACAACGCTGTCGGCGGCGGCAAAGCGCGCATGTTATTTCGGCGTCTTGATGAGCGGGATTGTCTTCGCGATGCAAATGTCGCTTTGGCTGGCTACTTTGTCGCCCCCCAACGAGTTTCTGAAAGCAGTGCAAAGCGGCTTAATCGTTGGAATGGGGCTGCTTGTCGTCATTGCGCTGGTGGGAGGACTGGTTCTCGTGCTTACTGGCGCGCTTCGCGCGGAGGAGCCTCACCCGCCCCGCGAATAGCTGCCCCCGCGAAACTCTTGCTCAATCGCTTGTAAAACCGCGCCGTATTCAGGCGTGTCCAGCCCCTCCAGCCACATAATCAGCGCGTCTTCGGTGTTGTCGTAATATTTCGCCCGGACCGCCACAGGACGGAAACCGAACTTTTCGTAGAGTTTCTGAGCGGGGGTATTGCTGACGCGCACCTCCAGAAACGCCTTCACACAGCCGCGTTCGCGAGCGATACTCAGCAGGCGATGGATTAGCCGCTTCGCGAAGTTGCGCCCACGATAGGCAGGCAACACGGCGACATTCGTGATATGCGCCTCGTCGATGACCAGCCACATCCCCGCATAGGCGACGAGTTTCCCGTTCAGGCGCAGGTTCAGATAGAGTGCAGATGGGTTGCGCAGGTCGTTGCGGAAGGAATCCTCAGACCAGCCGGGCTGGAACACTGCCCGCTCGATGGGCATCACTTCGGGCAGATGCGCTTCGGTCATGCGCTCGATGGTCAGGGTCGCGTCGTCGTCAATCACGGATTCCGCACAGCTGCTTGTAGACTCGGATGACTTTGCGCACATAGTTTTGGGTTTCGCGATAGGGGGGCACGCCGCCGTGCTTGCGCACCGCGCCGGAGCCTGCGTTGTACGCTGCCAGTGCGAGAACCACATGCTCCCAGCCGTTCGGGTCGCCCGTCTGCGCCCAGTATTTCTCTAAGTGCCCGCGCACGAGTTTTACTGTGCCGTGCAGGTTCTGGATAGGGTCGTAGGGGTCAACCACGCCGAGTCCGCGCGCCGTGCCGGGCATCAGTTGTCCCAGTCCTGCCGCGCCTTTGCGCGAGGTAGCGTCGGGGTTGAAGCCCGATTCGACCAGCACAATCGCCACGATGAAGCGTGGGTCAACGCCGTAGTGTGCGCTGAAGCGCAGAATCGCCCATGCAATCTGGTCAGCTAACTCCTGCGACAGGCGCGGGTTGCGACTGCGGATGAACTGCGCATAGGCGGGCTGGTACAGGTGCAAATTCGCGCGAAAAGTGTCCCAGTCGGGCGCGGGGTTGGGGCGATTCGCGCTGCGTGTGAGGTTCGAACTGCTGGCACGGCTGTTCAGGTTCGAGCCGCGGGTGGGCGGGCGAGTGTCAGACGATTTGGGGGAGCGAGCCTGTGCCTGTGCTTTTGCTTGCTGCAGAGCGCGTTGCTGCGCTTCCCACCGCGCGACGGCGCTGGCAAACGCTGCGCTCAGCAAGCGATAGGTGGGCGTCACTAACTCGCTTTCGCGCTGGACTTCCACAATCGCGCGAATGCGCACTTGCCCGCGTGTGAGCCAGCCGTGCCCTGCGCCAATCGCCACGACGATGCTGCGCCCCGGCTCAATTTCAATCAGCACCGACTGCTCCTCGCCGACCGCGACGGAGCCGACCACGACGCCCTCTACCTCCAGCACGCGCTTGCCAACCGCCAGTTCCAGCGCGGCGATAGGCGTCGCGCTCTTGATTTTATGCGCTGCGCGGGTCTTGAGGTACGGCTCCAGCTCCTGCGCAGTCGCGAGACCTGCGCCCAGCAACGCACACGCGAACAGTACCCAGATTCCTCGCTGCGCTCGGAATGACAGAGGCTGTCTCGATAGGGCGAGCCTGTCATTCCGAGCGCAGCGAGGAATCTCAAACCTGCCTCGTGCCCAATCGGCTCGTCGCGCCATAGGTTAAGTATTCCATGCAGGGGCGCGGTTTCCTGCTATCGCGCTTTCATCGCCGCTTCGATATCCGCCCAGCGGTAGAGCCAGAAGTTGCGTCCCTCGCTGTTCATCGCAACGACCAGTCCCGATTCGAACGGCGCGCCGAAGTTGTGCGCGCTGGCGTCCAAGCCGTCGGTCTCGTCCGCGCCCGTGTTAATCGTGGCGATGGGTTTGGACTGCCTGCCGAAGCGGGGATAGATGTGGAGCTTGCTGCCTCCTGCCAACTGTTCCGTGCAGAGCAGGTAGCCCTCGCCGCGTTTGGGCGCGTAGACGGCGATCCCTTCCTGGTCACCTTCGTAGTCGGTCGCGAACAGCGCGAGTTCGCGTTCCGGCATGCGTGGGTCGACATGGTACTTGCGGATGCCGACGCCCTCGTCGGCGTAGTAGACATAGCCGAGTTCATTATCGACGCCGATTGCCTCAATCTCGCCCTCGCCACTGAACGCGCCGAACGCTCGCAGGAACTGGACGCCGACCTTGCCGTTGCGCGCAGGCACAAGGCGATACTGGTGCAGATAACCCTGTGTTGGACCCGACTTGCGCGACACGATAGCATGCACCTCACCGCGCCCCGCCTGATAGAGCGCGATTCCCATCGGCATCGCGCGTTCGTCTGTCTCGCCTGCGAACACCTTCGCGCCCTCAGGGTCGGTGATGTCCACCAGTCGTCGCCGCGCAGGGTCAATCCGAAAGATGCGCAATCGGCTGGCGTAGCGCTCCGTCGCGACGGCGATATCGATGCGCTCGCGTCCCAACGCGAAACCGTGCGCGACATCGATATTGTTGGGCTGGTCAATATTCGTAATCAGCTGCAGCAGGCGTCCGTTCAGGTCGAACACGCCGATAGCGCCTTTCGGGACGCGGGCTTTGTTCGTACCGAGAATTAGGCTCAGACGCGGGTTGCGGGGATGAATCCAGATAGCAGGGTCGTCGGCATCGTCAGGCAACGGCGCGGTGCGCACAATCGGGCGCACCTCCAGCGTCTCAGAACCGAGCAGAATCCGCATAGCGTGCTTGTAGGTTCGCCTCCGCCGAAGTTTTCCCTGCCAATTTACTGGCGTATGCGCGCATCGATGGGAGTCCTGGCGGAACGCGCGGCGGTTCTGCTTGCCGTACTCGCGACACACTTTCCACCCCGATGGCAGTGGCGAGACTCACATCGTATACACGCTTGAAACAAAGCGTGTTTTCTGCCAAATCATTTCCGCAAAAATTTCGGGTATCATGATGACGATATAAAGCGTCCTGTCTCCACGTAATGGCTTTTCTCGCTGTTCCGTCGAAGAGGGCGCAAAGGAACTCTATGGAAGATACATCGAAGCCCTCCAGTACAGAAGCAACGGTCGCTCAGGCCTCGGAACAGCGACTGCGTTTGATCCTGAGCCAGTTGCCCGCGATTATGTGGACCGTAGACCGCGAGCTGCGCTTTACCTCCTCGTTAGGCGCGGGGTTGAGCGCGCTGGGGCTACAAGAGAATCAAGTCATCGGTGTCTCGCTGACGGACTATTTTCAGAGCGATGACCCCGAATTTCCCGCGCTGAAGCAGCACCAACGCGCCTTGCAGGGCGAGTCGGTCGAGTTCGAGTTTCAGTGGGGCAAGCGGCTCTATCAGGTGCGCTTGGAGCCACTGCGCCATGTAGATGGCAGTGTGGAAGGCGTGCTGGGGCTTGCGGTCGATGTCACCGAGATTCGGCGACTGCAGGATCAGGTCGAGCAGTCGACACGCTTGGAGAGTATCGGGCGACTGGCAGGGGGCATTGCGCACGATTTCAACAACATGCTCGCGGCGATTAGCGGCTTCGCAGAACTCGCGCTGATTCAGCTCCCTGAGTCGAGTCCCGCCCGCGCGAGTCTGGAACATATCTTACAGGCGGTGGAGCGCGCCAGCCAGTTGGTCAACCAGTTGCTCGCCTTCGCTCGTCGCCGTATGATTGCTCCTCAGGCGATGAGCGTCAACGAACACTTACAGCAGTTAATCCCCTTTTTGCAGCGTGTGCTGGGCGAGGACGTCGAGCTACAGTGCATTCTGGACGAACAGACGGGCAATGTGCGCGCCGACCCGGTGCAGGTGGAGCAAGTGCTGATGAACCTCGCCTCGAACGCGCGGCAGGCGATGCCCAACGGCGGGAAACTCATCATCGAGACGCAGAATATCTTTCTGGACGAGGCGTATGTGGAGCAGCACTGGGGCGTGCAGTCAGGCGAGTATGTGCTGATTAGCCTGACCGACACGGGACATGGCATCGCGCCGGAGCATTTGCCCCATATCTTCGAACCGTTCTACTCGGCTCGGATGGGCGGCAGTGGCACGGGGCTGGGACTGGCGACCGTACACGGGATTGTGAACCAAGCGCGCGGGCATATCTGGGTCTACAGCGAGCCGAACAAGGGCACGACTTTCAAAATCTATCTGCCGCGCATCGAGGAAGAGGCGGAGCCGTTGCCCACGCGCCCGATAGACACTCCTGCGCAGCCCGGCAGCGGCGTGATTCTGGTGGTGGAAGACAACGACGATGTGCGTCAAACGATGTGTGAGATGCTGCGGATACTGGGCTACACGGTGCTGGAAGCCAGCCGCCCGCAGGACGCGCTGCGGCTGGCGGCGGTAAATACGCTTGACCTACTCATCACCGATATTGTGCTGCCCGAGATGCGCGGCGCGGAGCTGGCGCGCGCCCTAAGTGTCATGCACCCCGCGATGAAAGTGTTGTTCGTCTCCGGATATACCGAGAACGCAATCATTGAGCAGGGCGAGCTGAAGCCAGGCGTGGAGTTCCTCGGCAAGCCGTTCACGATGGCGCAACTCTCCGCCAAAGTGAAGCAGATCCTGACGGGCGGTTAGCCGCCCTTGCGCACGCGCTCCACATAGACGCCCTCGCGCGTGTTGACCTTCAGGATATCGCCCACCTCGATATGGAACGGCACTTGAATCACCGCGCCTGTTTCGAGCTTTGCGGGCTTCGAGCCTCCCGACGCCGTGTCGCCCCGAAAGTTCGGGTCGGTCTCCGCCACCGCCAGCTCCACAAAGTCAGGCACATCCGCGCCGACAATCTGGTCGTTGAAGTAGAGCAGATACACATCCATGCCGTCTTTGAGGAACTTCGCACCCTCACCGAACTGCGACACGGGCACATGGATCTGATCGAAAGTGTGCGTATCCATGACGACCCACTCGTCGCCGTCGCGGTAGAGGGTTTGCATCTGCTTGCGCTCTAAGTATGCCTGCGGGAACCGCTCGCCCGATTTGAAGGTGCGCTCGAA
>JAOAES010000201.1 GCA_026416655.1 Fimbriimonadales bacterium | reverse complement strand
CGGCTCAGGCGCGTACACCACTACCTTCGCGCTCTGCGGGTTGGGGATGCGCTTCTCGTTCTTTGCTTGCTCGACGGCGCGGTTGACCGCCTCGCGCGCCTGCAACACGCGCTCGAACCGCTCCAGCAACGCCTTATCGTGCCACTCCTCGCGGGGCGTGGGGAAGTCGGCAAGATGGACGCTGATGGGCTTGTCAGGGATGGGCAGACGCTGCCACACCTCCTCCGCCGTGTGGGGGATAATCGGCGCGAGCAGGCGCGTGAGCGTATGCGCCAGCTCGTACACCACCGTTTGCGCCCCGCGCCGCGCCTCCGAGTGCTGCGCCTCCGCATACAGGCGGTCTTTGATAACATCCAAGTAGAACGCGCTCAACTCCACATTGCAGAACCGCCGCGTCTCGTGATAGAACTTGTGGTACTCGAACGACTCGTAGGCGTTCAGGGCGTAGCGCAGGTACTCTTGCAGCGTCGCCAGCATCCAGCGGTCAAGGTCATTTAGGCGTTCGTAGGGGACGGCGTCGGCGACAGGGTTGAAGTCGGCGAGGTTGCCCACCATGAAGCGCAGCGTGTTGCGAATCTGCCGATAGGCGTCGGCGACATACTTGAGAATCTCCTCCGAGAGGCGCACATCCTCGAAGTACTCGCACGAGGCGACCCACAGGCGCAGCACATCCGCGCCCATTTTTTCAATCACTTCCAGCGGGCTGACCACATTCCCCAGACTCTTGCTCATCTTGCGCCCTTCGCCGTCCAGCACGAAGCCGTGCGTGATGACGGCGCGATAGGGCGCGGCGTCGCGCGTGCCAATCGCAATCATCAGGCTGGAGTTGAACCAACCGCGATGCTGGTCGGAGCCTTCCAAGTAGAGGTCGGCGGGCCAGCGCAGCTCGGGGCGCGTCTCCAGCACCAGCCGATGCGTGCTGCCCGAATCGAACCACACATCCAGCACATCGCTCTCCTTGCGGAAGCGCGTGGACTGGCACTTGGGGCAGGCGAAGCCGTCGGGCAGGAAATATTCTGCGGGCTGCTCGAACCACGCATCGGAGCCTTCGCGCTCGATCACCTGCGCCACGCGCTCAATCAGCTCAGGCGAGAGAATCGCCTCGCTGCAGTCCTCGCAATAGAAGGCGGGGATGCCCACGCCCCACGCGCGTTGACGGCTCAAGCACCAGTCGGGGCGGTTCTGCACCGCGGCGGTGATGCGCGTTTCGCCTTCGGGGGGTATCCAGCGCACGCCCTGAATCGCTTGCAACGCCCGCTCGCGATGCCCCGCGTGGTCGATGCTCATAAACCACTGCTCGGTGGCGCGGAAAATCAGGGGCGTGTCGCAGCGCCAACAGTGGGGGTAGTTGTGACGGTAGGGTTCGTAGTGCAGCAGCGCACCCACCTCGCGCAGTCGCTGAATCACGGCGCGGTTGCCTTCGGGCGCAATCGGCAGCCCCGCGAACTCGCCCGCCTCGGCGGTGAACACGCCTTTCTCATCCACAGGGCACAACACAGGTAGCCCGTACTGCTTGCCTGTCGCGAAGTCCTCCGCGCCGTGCCCTGGCGCAGTGTGTACGACACCCGTGCCGTCCTCCGCCGACACATAGTCCGCCAGCACCACAGGCGACTCGCGGTCGAAAATCGGGTGCTTGGCGACCGCGCCCTCCAGTTGTGCGCCTGTGGCTGTGCCCAGCACCTTGTAATCGCTGATGCCGAACACCTCCATCGTGGGCGCAACCAGCCGATGCGCCAGCAGGTACACCGCGCCGTTCGCCTGCACATAGGCGTAGTCCAGTTCGGGATGCACCGCCAGCGCGAGGTTGGCAGGAATCGTCCACGGCGTGGTCGTCCAGATGAGAATCTTGAGGTTCTCCGTAGCAGGCGCGCCTGCGGGGGGCTTCAGCACGGGGAACGCGACATAAATCGAGTCGGAAGTTTTCTCCTCGTACTCTACTTCGGCGTCGGCGAGGGCTGTTTGGCAGGTAGGACACCAGAGTGTGGGGCGCAATCCGCGATAGATGTAGCCCCGCTGCGCCAGCTCCCCGAAGATGCGCACCAGTCCTGCTTCGAAAGCGTAGTCCATCGTAAGGTAGGGCTTGTCCCACTCGCCCACCAAGCCGAGCCGTTCGAACTGCTCGCGCTGCACTTTCACATAGTGCGCGGCGTATTCGCGGCAGGCGCGGCGCAGGGTGATTTTGTCGGGCGTCTCGCCCCGCTCCCTAAACTGCTTCGCGACGGCGTTCTCTATGGGCAAGCCGTGATTGTCCCAGCCAGGCACATAGGGGGTGCGGTAGCCCCGCATCGCGTAGGAGCGCACCACGAGGTCCTTGAGCGTCTTATTCAGCGCGTGCCCGATGTGGATGTCGCCGTTGGAGTAGGGCGGACCGTCGTGCAGGATGTAGTCGCCGTTGGGAGCGGGTTTTTGCAGTAGGCGATGATACAGGTCAATCTCGCGCCAGAAGGCTTGCCAGCGCGGCTCTTGCTCTGGCAGGTTCGCCCGCATGGGGATGGTCGCCTCGTCCTTCGGTAGATGTAGCGTGTCTCGGTAGTTGCGCGCCATAGGTAGGGGAGATTATACCTGTCTAAGGTATCCTGTGGCGTGTGAGTCGGCACGCTTGCTATTTTCGCAGGAGGGCACAACTCGTTTCTTTTGCGAATTCGGCTATAATATAGCAGGCGGTGTGGAATAACGCCTATGGCGGCGGCGATGAGAGTGAGCATTTTTGGACTGGGCTATGTTGGAGCGGTGTCGGCGGCGTGCCTCGCACGCGAAGGACATACCGTCGTAGGCGTCGATATCGACCCCTATAAGTTAGACCTGATCCGCCAAGGCAGAGCGCCCATCGTCGAGAAAGACCTGGAACCGTTCCTGAAACAGGCGGTCGAATCGGGGCGGCTGACCGTAACAGATAACGCCGTCGAGGCTGTTCATAGTACTGATCTCTCCTTGCTCTGTGTCGGCACGCCGAGCAAAGAGAACGGCGATTTGCGCACCGACTACTTAGAGCGGGTGGCAAAGCAAATCGGCGAGGCGCTGATTACCAAGCCTGAGTATCACATCGTGGTCATTCGCAGCACGATTTTGCCCGGCACGGCGGAGGAAGTCGTCTTACCCATTCTGGAGGAAGCGTCGGGCAAGCGCGTGAACCAGCACTTTGGGCTTGCCGTAAACCCCGAATTCCTGCGTGAGGGCGCGGCGATTGCCGACTTCTATGATCCGCCTTTTACGGTGGTCGGCGCATTACGCGAATCGGACGCCGAGCAGGTCGCCGCGCTCTATGAGAATGTGAAGGCGCAGCTGTTTCTGGTTTCTATCCGCACCGCCGAGATGATTAAGTACGCCTGCAACGCCTTCCACGCGCTTAAAATCACCTTCGCGAACGAGTTGGGCATGCTCTGTAAATCGGAGGGCGTCGACAGCCACGAGGTGATGCGCGTGTTCTGCGCCGACACGAAGTTGAACATCTCCTGCAAGTACCTCACGCCGGGCTTCGCGTTTGGCGGCTCATGTTTGCCGAAAGACCTGCGCGCGCTCACCTACCGCGCCCGCTCTAATGACCTGGAACTGCCCATGCTGGAAGCCATCCTGCCCAGCAACCGTCGGCAAATCGAGGAAGTTGCCCGAACCCTTACGCGAATGCGCAAGCGCAAAATCGGGCTGTTCGGGCTGTCGTTCAAGCCCGGCACGGACGACCTGCGCGAAAGCCCCCTTGTCGAACTCGCCGAGCAGCTGATTGGCAAGGGCTACCGCCTGCTGATTCACGACCCGAATGTCTCCTACGCTGCGCTGCACGGCTCGAACAAGGCGTTTATTGAGCGTGAAATCCCGCATATTCGCGAAATCCTGTGCGAGGATGTGCGTGAAGTGATTCAGCACGCCGAAGTGCTTGTAATCGGACACCTCAGTTCCGCAGCGCGTGAGGCGATTCTCGCAGAGCATCGCGAGAGTCAGGTCATTGTCGATCTCGCCCGTGCGCTGACGCCCGACGAACTTCGAGGACGCTATGTCGGA
>JAOAES010000169.1 GCA_026416655.1 Fimbriimonadales bacterium | reverse complement strand
CCGCACTAAAGTGGACGAGGTCATCGACATTCTTGAGCGAGCGCAACAGCCCGACGGCTACCTCAACAGCTATTTTCAAGTCGTCGCGCCCGACCAACGCTGGAGCAACCTGCGCGACTGGCACGAACTCTACTGCGCGGGGCATCTCATCGAGGCGGCGGTTGCCCACTACCACGCTACAGGCAGCGACCGCCTGCTCAACATCGCCCGCCGCTTCGCTGACTACATCGACTCGGTATTCGGCGAGAGCAAACGACTGGGCTACTGCGGACATCCCGAAATCGAACTCGCGCTGTTTCGGCTCTATCACGCCACGGGCGAAGCCCGCTACGCGAAACTCGCCGCGTTTTTCCTGCTCAATCGTGGCAAAAAGATTTTTGCGCAGGAGCATAACACCCCGCTGGAGCAGTACGACGGCGCGATATGGCAGGATAACCTGCCCCTGCTGGAGCAGAAGGAGATTGTGGGGCATGCCGTGCGCGCCGCCTACCTGATGGCGGGTGCGACCGACCTCGCCGCCGACACGAACGACGCCGCCCTGCGCGAACGCCTGCTGCAGATGCTCCTGCGCGTGTGGGACAACGCGATTAATCGGCGCACCTACATCACAGGCGGCGTCGGCAACGAACCCAAACATGAGGGCTTCACCGCCGACTATGAGCTGCCCAACCGCACGGCGTATCAAGAGACCTGCGCTTCCATCGCGCTGATTTTCTGGGCGCATCGGATGGGGCTGCTGCTGGGCGAATCGCGCTTCTATGACGCGCTGGAGCGCGCCCTGTACAACGGCGCATTAGCGGGCATCTCGCTGGACGGCAAACGCTTTTTCTATGTGAACCCGCTGGAGAGCGACGGCACGCATCACCGCAAGGCGTGGTACGGCTGCGCCTGTTGCCCCCCGAACATCGCCCGCCTGCTGGCTTCCCTCGGCGATTACATCTACGCACAGAGCGACGACGCGCTCTATGTGAACCTGTATGTGGGCAGTCGTGTGCGCACGGAGCTGGCAGGCAAGCCGCTCACCTTAGAAGTGCGCACAGGCTACCCATGGCAGGAGAGCATAGCGATTCGCGTCTCGGAGGGCGCGCCGTGGCGGTTCAAACTGATGCTGCGCCTGCCTGCGTGGTGCGCCGCGCCAGAGCTGCGAGTCAACGGCGAACCTGTATCCCTCCAGCGCGAGAACGGTTATGCGGTACTGGAGCGTGACTGGACGACGGACGACGCGGTGGAGCTGCGCCTGCCGATGACGCCTGTGCTGATGGAGGCTCACCCGCGCGTGGAAGCCGACCGCTGGCAGGTCGCGATTCAGCGCGGACCCATCGTCTACTGCCTTGAGGAGCAGGACCAGCCTGCGCCGCTGACCCATATGGCGATTCGGCGCGATCACCCCCTGCACAGCGTGTGGGAACCTGAACTGCTGGGCGGCGTCATTGTGGTGGAAGGCATGGCGGAGTTGCTGGAGAGCGACGAGGCATGGGGCGACACGCTCTATCGCCCGTTGCGGGAGCGTGCGCTGAAACCCCTCCGTGCAATCCCCTACTATGTGTGGGATCACCGTCGCCCGTGCCCGATGCGCGTGTGGATGCCCGCGGTATAAAAACTGGCGCCCCCGGCGGGACTCGAACCCACAACCAACGGCTTAGAAGGCCGCTGCTCTGTCCTTTGAGCTACGGGGGCGCGTTCCCCAGCCTGTAGGGGAGAAGGGGCGTATTCAACACCCCAAGTTGTAATGCCTCCCTGCGGGAGAGCCACGATTCGCCCAGACTATTGGGGTATCGTGCGCTTCGATTATACCACGCCGTTTGGGAGAAAAAGCCCGGCGTTGTTGAGTGCCTCCAATATTTTCAGTCGT
>JAOAES010000264.1 GCA_026416655.1 Fimbriimonadales bacterium | reverse complement strand
GCGACTTCAGTCGCTTCGGTACGCTACTGGTTATACCAGCTGGGTTTTCAAGTGTCATACGGCTAAAGCCGTTCCTGTTCAGAAAACACCGACCTCCGTCGGCTAAACATCAGGGGGCGCGTCAGGGACGCACCTTGTAGGTTTGGATTTCGCTCAGGGAAGCGATTCGTACTGGTAGTCGCCAATCCAGCGAACGAAGCCCAGATGGGGCGACAGGGCGTTGTGCAGGCGTCGGTCGCCTGTGAAAAACCACACCCCCAGCCGCTGTGCCAGCGCCACATACGCACTGTCGTAAACAGAGCGTCCGTATTGCTGGGCAAAGCTCAGCGCGCCAATCAGGACATCGTCACTCTCGTAATAGTCGATATCGATCTGAAGGAATGCCTGAAGCGCGGTGAGGGCATCGGCGGCTACGATACGCCCTTGGCGCGTCGCCGCCCAAAGTGCGTTAGCTATCTCATAGCGCATCAGAGAAGGCGCGGCAATCCTCAGCCGTCCCTCAGACAAATCTTGCAGCATGGTATCCACACTGCTCACATCGCTTTCGTCCCTCAAATAAGCCTTGAGCAGCACTGAGGCATCAGCGACCACAGTTTTCACCAGTGCCATAACCGATCAAAACCGACGACCTTCCTCAATCAGGTCACGAAGAGGTATGTCAAGAGGCGGAACCTGCGTGCGCATTTGGCGCAGCCGCTCGATTGCCTGACGCGATTGCTCCGTGCGGGCGTCCCTGAGCAGAATCTCCACCTCCACCTCGCCCTCGATGGGGGGGATGAACTCGCCAGGCAACGGGCGGGCGGTCTTACCGTCAAACAGAGCGCGAATCACCACGGGCATAGACTTTCACCTGCCCAATTGTACCCCCGGCTACTGCACCACCAGCGTAATCCCCAGCAAGCTCTCCAGCAGATAGAGAATCGCCATCAGCCCCCACGCGCCAATCAGAATCTGCAAAATACCGCTGTTGAGCAGGCGCAGTCCGAAGGGGGGGGTTGCGCCACTGAGCGGGCGCGCCTTGCGCAGCAGCTCCTCGCCCACGCGAATCGCGTTCAGCAGTTGGCGGTCGGTGGGCGGTTTGGTGGTGGCAACCCATTGCAAAAAGCCTCCGAAGGTGCGCCAGAACATCAGAGTAAACAACAGCGCCATTAGCAGTGCGAAGTCGCGGGCGTCGCCGTCCGCCGCGCCGAACTGAAACGCTTTAGACAGCCCCAGAAAGAGCGCAATCCCCGCCACGAGGTTCGTCCCACAGCGCGGATGGACGCGCGGCATACGGCGCACCACATCCAGCGTGAGCGGCTCGCCCCGTTCAATCGCATGCACCACCATATGTTCGGCGGCGTGCGTGCCCGCTATCGGCAGCAGGCGCATCAGCAACAAAAACAGCACGAAGATCGAACTGCGCAACACCAGCCCCATCACATCGGAGAACAGGAACCACTGCCCCGCGAACGGCGAGTTATAGTAGCTGTAGAGGGGGATTCCGAACCGAACTTGCGCCCACCACATCCCGCCGATGACCAGCCAGTTCGCCAGCAGAAAGAGCGCGAACAGCAGCGCGCCCGTGAGCATCAGCCCCAGCGTGCCCGCGCCTGCGCTCACCACGCCGTTGGTGAGGTACACGCCCAGCGGGGTCGCCATCCCGCCGATTAAGCCCACCTGGGGCAGGCTAATCGGACGCGCCGCCAAGCCCGCCAGCGTAATCACGCCCACATAACGCCCCCACGGGTCTACACCGACCGCAGGCTGCTCGCTGTATGCCAGCGTCTCGGCGGCTTCCTCTGCAGGCATGTCGATAGGCAATCGGAGAAACGACTCGTCCATCCACGGCGCGACGGGTTCGAGCCAGTCCGCCCCCTGCTGAATCGCCTCGCGCAGGCGCGATTCGGTCAGCACTCCCACCGGTGCGCCGTACTCGATGATGGGCAGCACGCCTGCGCCCCCCTGCGCCATCAGCTCCGCCGCACGCAAGAGGCTGTCGTCGGGATAGGCGGGCGGCACGCGCTGCAACTTATCCGCCACAAAGAGTTTCTCGCTCATTCCTGCGCCAGGTCTTTGTCATACTTCAGGTATCGGTCGTACTCCAGCAGTTCGTACAGTTCCGCGCGGGTCTGCATCGCGTCCAGCATCGGAGTCTGCGTGCCATGCTGCTTGATACACAGCAGGGTCTGCTCCGCGGCTTTCATCATCGCGCGGAAGCAGCTCATCGGGAAAATCACCATCTTGTAGCCCAGCTGGGCGAACTCGTTCACAGTCAGGTAGGGCGTTTTGCCGAACTCGGTCATATTCGCCAGCAGGGGCGCAGGTACGGCGCGAGCGAACTGTTCGAACTCGTCAGGCGATTGCAACGCTTCGGGGAAAATCGCGTCTGCGCCTGCCTGCAGGTAGCGTTTTGCGCGCTCGATCGCGCCCTCCAGCCCCTCGATGGCGCGGGCGTCCGTGCGGGCGATAATCACGAAGTTCGGGTTGCTCCGCGCGTTCACCGCCGCCTTGATTTTAGCCACCATCTCGGAGGTGGGGATGACTTCTTTCCCTTCCAGATGCCCACAGCGTTTGGGGCTGACCTGGTCTTCAAGGTGGATGCCTGCCAATCCCGCCCGTTCGAGCATCTGCACGGCGCGGGCGGTCTGCAGCGCGCCGCCGTAGCCCGTGTCGGCGTCCGCAATCGCGGGAATGCTCACAACGGAAGTGATGTAGTTGCACACCTGCGCCATCTCGGACAGGTTGATAAAGGCGTGGTCAGGCAGTCCCAGCAGACTGTTGGTCACCCCTGCGCCAGAGATGTAGCACGCCTCGAAGCCATGAAACTGCACGAGGCGGGCGAGCACGGCGTTGAACACGCCTGGCATCACCACGATATTGCGCTGCTCCCAGAGCAGGCGCAGCCGTGCGCCGGGGTCTTCAAGCCGTTCCTCGCCCCGTAGTGGAAAGTTCATTCGCCTCGCTTCCCTAACATCAGAATATCCGCGCGGGTGAGCGTGACCACCTTGCGCACGCGCCTGTACTCTACCTCGCGCGTGGGGTTCTCCACCTCGCGACGCAGCGCGTCCGACACCTGCGCGTATTCAGGCACTTCGATGGGCGCAGGCTTCTCGCGAACCGTCTCCAGATAGCGTGCGTCCCACATCCCTACACCATCTGAGCCGATACGGTCCTGAATGTTCGGCGAGGCGTAGCGCGGCTCGAAGATGAACTCCACCTCGTACTCTTCCGCCTTGAACGGGTACATCTTCGGGTCTTTGCTCATGTCGATTTCGCGGCGGAACTTCTCCTCGCGTACTGCCAGCGAGTCCTGCATGTAGGTGAGTTTGGAGTCCACCTCGAAAGTGAAGGTTTTCAGGGCTTTCGGGCTATATTCCAGTTTTTTGCCCTTGTCGCGCAGGATGACCGTCACACGGCAGCCGATTGCGGGAATGCCCAGTTTGCCCTCCACCAGCAGCACACGCGGACGCACCACTTTCACCGTCGCATCGAACTGCAGATCCACAGGCGGCTGCGTTTCGGGGTTTGGTCCGTAGCGGCGCAGCAGGTCGAGGATCGTATCTTCCAGGTTCTTCTGGCGCACATCGTAGAGGTTGCTCGATTCCCAGTCCTTGCCGCGATCTTTCTCGGCGTCTAAAAACAGCTTGCCCCAGAAATCGACGGCTTCATCGAATCGTCCCGACTTAAAGAGCGCGTGGGCGAGCATATGCCGTCGCGCCGGAATCATATCTTTGTATTCGTTCGCGACCTGCATCCACGGCACGGCGTTCGTGGGATCTTGAATCTTGTGGTAATACATCCAGCCCATCTCGAAGTAGAGATCCCACACGGTGGGGTTGTTCTGGATGCCCTCTTCGAGGAACTTGAGCGCCATCGGGATATAGCGTCGGTCGGAGCGTTGCGATTCGTCGGTGAAGTTGTAGCCCATATGCCACGCGCCTGTGGAGTAGACATCGATGTTGTGGGGGTCCAGCCATGTCACGAGGCGCAGCATGGGCAGCACGGCGTCGTAGTTGCCCGAATCGAAGAAGCCGTCGGCGCGCACCCACAGAATCGCCGCCATGAACTCGCGGAAGCCCGCGACGGCGACCAGCAGCTGTTCAGGGGCAAGTCCAATCGGCGTCGCCTGCTTGGGCGCGTAGTTGCGCACCCAGAGCGGGAAAATACGCAGCTGCAACGCTGCCTGAGCAATCAATAGCACGACTATCGCAACCCATAACTTGCTATAATTGCGTTTCATAGGATTCGCCCCGCTTACATCTCCCGCTGATTGAAAATCAGCATGCTCGCCACGAGTAGCAACGCGATGTAAACAATCGCATACGCCACCGTCTGTACCAGGTACGCCAACTCATCGGTCAGCACCTGCTCCGGGTTGATAATCGGGTTCTGCACGTTGAAGTTGGCGAAGTTGGGCAGGATGACGGTCAGAATCTGCACGGGGATGCGGGTAATCGGCGTGACTTCGGGGTTGCGCTGGATGGTTTCCAGAAAGCTGCTCAGCAGGTTGCCCAGCAGGAACACGCCGCCCGACAGGAAGTAGTTCACCAGCGGCGAGACGAAGGTGGAGAAGAACAGCACCACCGCCGCCAGCAGCGAACTCTGGAAGAAGAACATAATCAACCCACGCACTATCTTCGGGTCGAACTCGCCCAGCGCCATGCGGGAGGCAATCAGAAACACGATGCCCATCATCAGGTACATAAAACCGAGCGTGCCGACCGCGCCGAAGAACTTGCCCAGCACAAACTGGTACCGCTGCACGGGCTTCGAGAGGATCGTGTATATCGTGCGACGCTCAATCTCGGTGGGGATCATCCCCGTACACATAATAATCGCGATGAAAGTGCCCGCGAGCTGAATCACGCCGAATCCGAAGCTAATAATCAGCGTGCGTGCGCCGCGCCCTGCCGCAAACGGCTCGAACGCAGGACTGATAAGGATAATCAGCAGTGCAACGAGCAGAATCACCATCAGGATTCGCTTGCGCACTGCCTCGCCAAAGGTCGCCCCAGCAATTGCGAAAGTCGCGTTCATACGTTCCTTCCTCCCTGAATGGTCTCCACGAACAGGTCTTCCAGCGAGCGGCGGTAGGGCTTGACGCTAATAATGTGTCCGCCTGCCGCGCGCACGATGTCGATAACGCGATCCACCGAACCGTTGTCGGGCTGCTCCACGATTAGGCGTCCATCGTGCAGGCTCACCTTGCCGCCAAGCTGACGAATCGGCTCCACCACGTTGTCGGGCACTTTATCGGCGATGACCTCCACATGCCCGCCGGCGAGCAACTCCTCGATGCGTCCCAGCTGCACCATCACGCCGCGATTGAGAATCGCCACGCGGTCGCACACGCGCTCGACATCCGAGAGCTGGTGCGAGCTGATAAAGAGCGTCTTGCCCTGATCGCGCAGGTCTAAAATCATATCGCGGATGTCGATGTGCGCGATGGGGTCTAAGCCCGCCGTCGGCTCGTCGAGAATCAGCAAATCAGGGTCGTTGAGGAGACACTGTGCCAGCCCGATGCGCTGCTGCATCCCTTTGGAGTAGGTGCGCAGCGGCTGATCCGCAGCGCGGGATAGCCCGACGCGATCGAGCAGCTCGTTCACGCGCTTACTGCGGTCAGGTTCAGGAATGCCGAACAGTTTTGCGTAAAAAGTGAGAATCTCCCGCCCCGTCATGAAGTCGTAAAAGTAGGGGTTTTCAGGCAGGTAGCTGATTTTATAGTGGTTCTTGGGGTCGCCTGCGGGCTTGCCCAGCACATACGCTTCGCCCTCGGTCGGGTAGATGATGCCCAGCAGTACCTTAATCGTGGTGGTTTTCCCCGCGCCGTTGGGACCGAGAAAGCCGAAAATCTCGCCCCGATGCACTTCCAAGTTCAGGTTCTTCACCGCATCGACGGGCTGCTTACTCCATAGCCCCGAATAACGCTTGGTCAGGTTGACCGTTTTAATCGCTAAATCGCTCATTATCGCCTCCTGTTGTGATGATGAGTGCGCAAGGATTATACCCGTTCCCCAGTGGGGAGCCATTACAGCACAAAATGCCAGAAGACCGCTCCGTAGGTGCGTTTGGGGGTGATTTCCACCCCGGCGGAGAATCCCAGTCGGAGGCGCACCCCTGCAAAGAGCGAGCCGCCGCGTGGGGTCAACACGCCCGACACAAACAGTGTCCCGTCCTTATCCGAGCGCCAGAAGTCGGTTCCGAGCGCAAGGCGGAAATCGCGTCCTGCGCTGTATATCGCGCCGATGCGCAAGGTGGGCGCAATCACGCTCGGGTTCCCGCCCGGATTGCGCCCCTCGAATCGCGCTTGAAGGTACTGGCGCACCGTGCGGAACAGGGGACGTTGCACCAGCCCACCGCCAAAGTGCCCCGTGTTGAGCCACAACACTTTGGGATTACCGAGCGCGCGAATCAGCTTCTCCGTATCTTCGGTGGGCACGACGATATCGAACCGCGCGCCGATTACAAACGTCTTCTCGCCGAGTTCGGGCGTGAGCAGATTGAGCGGCTCGACGGGGGCAAGCTCTTGGCGCAAGCGTTCGAGTGTATAGCCTTCTTGGCGCAGGCGCGCCCGCGCGCGGATGGCTAAAATCGAGTCCCACAACACGTGTGCGAGGTCTGCCCCGCCCAGAATCAGCGCGGCGCTATGCACTCGCGGCTCGCACGCCATCGCCGTCGCACCCAGAATCGCGCCGAGACTGATTCCCACCAGTGCAATCCGCTCTGGGTCGGTTTCGGGTTGACGCTGTAACCAGTCGAACGCGCGGCGCACATCCCACGTGGCTTGTGTTGCCGCCTCGCGCAGGAGCGCAACGTCGCCCGCCAGAATCAGGTCGCCGCTGCCGTGTCCCGGCGGCGTGCGCTGCATATGGTACGGCAGAGTCATCACGAAGACAGCAATCCCGTGCCGAACCAGCTCGCGCGCCAGCCCCATCTCCAGCTCGGGGCGGCGGATACCCAGGCTGTGAAGCAGCACCACCGTTGGGACGCGCCCTGTACGCTCAGTAGGCACGAGCCACCATGCATAGACCGTGTTATTGGCGGGATAACGGCTCTGGTACGCGCTGGGAAACTCCACACGATACTCGATATAACCGTTCTGGCGCACGCCTGTCACGAGACGGGACGGGAAAACGGGGTCTAACGGCATACGCAGGTCCTGAGCGAGACTCACCACGAATAGACACCAGAGCCACAGGACCAGGACCGCTCTCATCTCCCTGCTCCACCTTCCTGTCGCAACGCATTGAGCCAGTCTCGTGCGACGATAACCAGCGTTCCCATCAAGAGCAGGGCGTACAGCGCCATTCCGACGCGATAGAAGGGATTGGCTTCCCCGCCGCCCCAGTAAGCGAGCCAGAACGCCAGCGTCGCCGTGATGAGCCAGCCCACCGCTAAGACGCTCCGCACCGTTTCAACGCCTCCTCCATCGCATCCTGAGGAATGTTCGGCTCGAGCCGCGCGTTTCCTATATCACGCAGCAGCACAGCGCTCAGTGAGTCGCCGGCGCGTTTTTTATCGTGGCGCATCGCCTGCAAGAGTGCTTCAGCAGCGAGGCTTGGGGGTATCTGGGTCGGCAGTCCCGCTCGCTCTGCGGTTTCGCGGAGTTCCTGCGCCACAGTATCGGGCGTAACGCCCAGGATCCGCCCCAGCTCCGCCTCAGCGACCATGCCCGCTGCGACTGCTTCCCCGTGCAGCCAGCCGCGATAGCCCAGCGCGGTCTCGATGGCGTGTCCCACCGTATGCCCGAAGTTGAGCAGGGCGCGCCTGCCCGAAACGTCGCGCTCATCTTCCGACACAACCTGCGCCTTGAGGTGTACGCACTGCGCTATCGGCAGTGTCCACTCAGCGGGGTCCTTGCGCACGCGGCGGGGCGTAAGCACGCCCTGATCCAGCATAGTCTGCAGGCGGCGCCACAGCCCAAGGTGAAGTGCAATGCCATACTTGAGCATCTCCGCGAAGCCGTTACGCCAGTGGCGTGCGGGAAGCGTTCGCAACAGTTCAGGGTCAATCAGTACGAGCGCGGGTTGGTGGAACGCTCCCACGAGGTTTTTGCCCTGCGGCAAGTCGACGGCGACCTTCCCACCAACGCTGGAGTCGACTTGTGCAAGCAAGGTGGTTGGAATCTGCACATAGGGAATCCCACGCATATAGGTTGCCGCGACGAATCCGCCCAAATCGCCCAGCACGCCGCCGCCCAACACGATGAGCAGACCGCTTCGGTCCAGCCCCGCCCGTAAGAGATGTTCATAAAGCCGCTCCGCGTTGCGTAGCGATTTCATCCGTTCGCCAGAGCGCAGGGTAATAGCCTGCGCTGGTATGCCTGACTCCCTGAGTTGCGCCAGTAGCGGCTCCGCCCAGCTCAAAAGATGAGGATGAGTCAGCACCGCTGCACGCGTACACGGGCGCCGCCCCAAAATCAAGCGCGCGGCACGACTTCTCAAACCGGGTGCAATCGAAATGGGGTATGCATACGGCTGTTCAGGCAGCACCGACACCTCCAGCGGGGCGTTAGACAGAGGGTGGTACACACACTGCACTGCCTCCACCGCCTGCGTCGGAGTGAGCGCGTCCACTTCCACAATCCAGTCAGCTTCCTGATACAAGGGTTCGCGTGCGTAGACGATCGATGCGAGGGTCTCCTGAGGATTCGGCGTATGCAGCAAGGGGCGATTTCGCGCGTGCTGCAGGCGTTTCCAGAGCGTCTCTGGAGACGCTTTGAGGTAGATAATCCAGCCAGACTGGCGCATCACCGCGCGATTCGCCTCGTTCAGTACAATCCCGCCGCCGGTGGCGACCACGCCTGCGGGGTTGTGGGCAACTTCGCGCAGGACTTTGCTTTCCAGTTCACGAAAATGCGTTTCGCCCTGCTGGGCAAATATTTCGCTGATAGTCAGCCCTGCCGCCTGTTCTACCAGCGCATCCAGGTCATAGAAGGGGATGTGCAGCGACTTGGCGAGCCGTTTGCCAATCGTCGTCTTGCCACTGCCCATGTTGCCCGTCAGGTACAGATGTTTCATCCCCTGAGAATAGAACTGCAGGGACGCGGGTGCGTCCCTGCAGTCGGGTATCACGGAAAGTATGACCGGTCAGGGTGTGGTGGCTCCGCCCAGCCCTTCCTCGTCATCCAGCACCGTCGCGGTGACGAAGATGAGCAGCTCCGACTCCACGATAGCTCGGTCGCGGCTGCGGAAGAACTGCCCAATCAGGGGCAGGTCGCTGAGCAGGGGTACCTTGGTCGTGACGTTGTTATCGCTGCGGGTCACCAATCCACCCAGCACCATCGTCTCTCCGTTTCGGATGCGGCGCACGGTGAAGACGAACTGCGTGTCGAAGCGCGGGAGGTCTCGCGCACCAACGCGCACGCGCCCCACAGTAGAGATTTGGGGGAACAACGCGAGAGTAATCGTCCCGTCTGCATTCACACGCGGTGTCACGGTGAGCTGTGTGGGGACGGAGACGGGGATCGGCTGGGTGAAGGTTGTCGGTTGACCCGCCTGGTTGAACACGACGAACTGCTGCTCGATGTAGTCGGTCGTGGAGAACACGACGGTGGCGGGGCTGTTGTTCTGGGTAACAACGATGGGTGCGTTCACGATACGCCCACGCCCCTGACTGAGCAACGCACGCAGGTTCGCCACCAAGTTCCCCGAGGCATAGTTCACAAAGATGGGGGCAGTACGGTCTGCCAAGCCTGTGGTGCCCGTTTGCAAGTTCACTCGCGCGAGGTTCCAGTCGATGCCGAACTTCTCGGCGTCGTTGCGGGTCACTGTCACGAACTCAGCGCGTATCAGCACCTGTTTCGGTGCGATGTCGAGGAAGCGCAGGATGCGCCGCACATATTCGATGGCTTCAGGCGTACCCCGAATAATCAGCGAGTTGTCGAT
>JAOAES010000108.1 GCA_026416655.1 Fimbriimonadales bacterium | reverse complement strand
CGCTGATACACTGCAAGACCTGCGCACGGAGATGATGCTCACCCTGAAACAAGTAGGCATCGAGGAGGAGGGGCAACACCACGAGGTCGGCGCGGCAGGGCAGGCGGAAATCGACATCAAGTTCGACACGCTTGTCCGAATCGCCGATAAGGTGCAGCTTTATAAGTATGTGATTCGGAACGTCGCTGTGCGGAACGGCTATACCGTGACCTTTATGCCCAAGCCCGTATTTCAGGACAACGGTTCGGGCATGCACACGCACCAGAGCCTGTGGAAGAACGGCGAGAACCTGTTTTATGACGAGCGGGGCTACGCGATGCTTTCCGAGACCGCGCTGTACTACATCGGCGGGATTTTGAAGCATGCGCACGCGATTCTGGCGTTCGCTGCGCCGACCACCAACTCCTACCGCCGCTTAGTGCCGGGCTACGAAGCGCCGATTAACTTGGTTTACAGCCAGCGCAACCGCAGCGCGTGTATCCGCATTCCGACCTACTCCAGCAGTCCGAAGGCGCGTCGAATTGAGTTCCGCGCGCCCGACCCGACCGCCAACCCCTATCTGGCGTTCGCAGCGATGGTGATGGCGGGTATCGACGGCATCCAGAACCGCATCATGCCGCCCGACCCCATCGACAAAGACCTCTACGAGCTGCCGCCTGACGAGCGTAAGGGCATCCCGACCACACCCCCAACGCTCGCCGACGCGCTGAACGCCTTGGAGCAAGACCACGAGTTCCTGATGCGCGGCGGCGTGTTCACCCCCGACCTGCTGGAGACCTACTTAGAGTACAAGCGCGTGAAGGAAGTGGACGCGATTCTGCTTCGTCCACACCCCTACGAGTTCGCGCTGTATTACGACGCTTGATAATACGGCGTGGCACGGGCGTCCCGCCCGTGCTACCCCCCAGTAGCACGGACAGGACTGTCCGTGCTACGCTCCCAGTGGCACGGGCGTCCCGCCCGTGCTACGCTCCCCAATGGCACGGACAGTCCTGTCCGTGCTACACTTTGGCAAACTCTCGCCTCGCCCATCCGTCTAACCGATTCGGGTACACTCTAAGGAGGGACAGCGATGAGAAAGTTTCTCGGCTTTGTGGTGTTGTTCGTGCTGGGCTTTGCCACAGGCGCGTATGTACTGAACACCTATTTCCCGAATCGCGGTGGACTGTCGCAGACGGTGGCTGCACCTGGCGGCGACACCGACACGGGACGCACTGCGTTAATCAGCCTACTGGAGCAACGCCCTGCGACAGATCCCGCGCCGACAAGTTTCGAGACAATGTTGCGCACGGCGTCGCAGCGCATTTCGCCCGCTGTGGTGAATGTAGACACCACAGGCGAGATTGCCACCTGGCGTGGCTGGCGTGAAGTGGGCGGACGCGGCTCGGGCGTGATTATCAGCCCCGACGGCTATGTGGTTACGAACAACCATGTAGTGCGTATCCAGCGGCAGGTCGCACGCGATATTTTCGTGACCCTGCAGGATGGACGCCGATTTCGCGCAACGGTGCTGGGAACCGACTCCCAAAATGATGTGGCACTGCTCAAAATCGACGGTAAGAACCTGCCTGTAGCCCAACTGGGCGACTCGGACAAACTGCAGGTGGGAGACTGGGTGATTGCGGTAGGCAATCCGTTCGGCTTGGGCACGACCGTGACCGCGGGGATCGTGAGCGCGTTGAACCGTTCGCTGGAAGGTGCGGGTGCGCCGAGCGGGTTCATTCAAACCGACGCCGCGATTAATCAGGGCAACTCCGGCGGTGCGCTTGCCGACTCGCGTGGCAGGTTAATTGGCATCAACACCGCCATCTTCTCGCCTGTGGGCGCGAATGTGGGCATCGGATTCGCCATTCCCGTGAACCGCGTGAAGCAGGTCATCCGCGAGATTTTGGAACATGGCTCGGTGGGGCAGGCATGGCTGGGCATCAGCTACGCCGACATCAGCGACCCCCAGATACGACGGTTCCTGCAGGAACGATTGCCCGAG
Source organism: Fimbriimonadales bacterium (assembly GCA_026416655.1). GTDB lineage: Bacteria > Armatimonadota > Fimbriimonadia > Fimbriimonadales > GBS-DC > GBS-DC. Next base: position 6,488 of record JAOAES010000108.1, on the reverse strand, counting down.
GTGCGCTTCCCCGCGAACGGGATGTTTATCGACGGCGTGATCGCTAACTCGCCCGCACGCTCGGCAGGGATCCAGCCCGGCGATGTGATTACTCAACTCAACGGACGCCCACTACGCTCGATTGACGACATGCAGAACTTTATGCGCCGCGCCAAGCCCGGACAGCAAATCACGCTCCGTATCTGGCGCGATGGACAAACGCGCGACATCACTGTCACGTTGGGCGTGCGCCCTGAAGATATGTGATGACGGTTCCCCCGCATCATCTGCGCTGGAATCTGTACGGCGCGGGCTTGGAGAATCTGGGGCGCGAGGGCAAGCCTGAGCTCCTGCCCACGCCTCAACCCGCGCCGAACGAAGTCTTAGCCCGAATCGACGCCGTCGGCATCTGCTTCAGCGACCTCAAGATTCTGCGACTGGGCGAGGCGCACCCGAAAATCGCCCGCGACTTGCGCCAGTATCCCGTCGTGATGGGGCACGAAATCAGCTGCACCATCGCGCAGGTAGGCGACGCACTCAAAGACCGCTTTCAGGTGGGCGAACGCTATATCGTGCAGGCGGATGTGTATGTCAACGGGCGCGTGCAGGCGGTGGGCTACGCGCTGGATGGCGGCTATTCGCAGTATACGGTCTTTGGCGAGCCGGTGCTGAACGGCGACGCAGGTTGCTACCTGTTGCGTTGCCCGGAGCATCTGAGTTATGCCGAAGCCGCGTTGGTGGAGCCGTGGGCGTGTGTCGTCGCCAGCTATCGCATCCAGCCGCGCCCAACCCCCCAACCCAACGGCAGGTGGCTGGTGGTCATCCCCCACGCGCCGATGGTGCGGTATAGGTGTAGCGCGCTGGAACCCCTCCGTAGCACGGACAGTCCTGTCCTTGCGGATATGCCCTCCAGTGGCACGGGCGTCCCCGCCCGTGTGGATACGCCCTCCAGTGGCACGGGCGTCCCCGCCCGTGCAGAAAATGCCGCTCATATCATAGCAGCAGAAACAGTTCTTGAGCGGGACGCCCAAGCCACGAACGGCGTCGCGATTGTCATCGTCGACTCGCGTGGCAGCCCCCTCGCTGACGAGTTTCTTCACACCGCGCAACAACTCGGCATGGCGACCGAGCGTGTGGAAGTTTCGGAAGAAAACCTCTACGACCCCGCGCTGCTGCGACGCCTGCGCGAGACCCACGCGCCCGACGGTTTCACCGATATTCTCCTGTTCGGCACCCCAACGCCCGCGCTGCTGGAGACCGCCCTCGACGCGCTCGGCTACGGCGGCGCGCTGAGCTTCACCTGCCACCACAAGCTGGATGCCGTGCCTGTCGATGTCGGCAGGCTGCACTACGATCGTCTGCTGGTGATGGGCACAACGGGCTGGGACATCACCGACGCCTACCGCCACACGCGCGATTCGGCGTTGCGTAAAGGCGATAGGTTGTTGCTCTTCGGGGCAGGCGGCGCAATGGGGCAGATGCAGCTGTTCTACGCGCTCACACGCCCTGAACCGCCCGCGCAGGTGGTGGTCGTCGACCGCCACCCTGAGCGACTGGAGCCGCTGCGCGAACTCGGAACGCCGTTGGCGCAGCAGGCGGGCATCGACTTGCAGTTCTACTGCAACGCCGACGCCGAGCCAGAGGCGCAACAAGCCCACCTGCGGATGCTCTGCCCGCACGGATTCGACCAGATTATGCTCCTCGCTTCCTCGCCCGACGCCGTGTCGCTGACTTACCCCTTACTCACCGATGGGGGCGTGCTGAACCTGTTCGCGGGCATTCCGAAGGGGCAAAAAGTACCTCTCGACCTTACACGGCTGGCGTCACGGCATATGCGGTTGCTGGGCAGCAGCGGCTCCACGATGGACGATATTGCTGAGTGCTTGCGCCTTGTGGCAGAGGGCGCGCTGCCCGCTCGTAAGGTGATTGGCGCCATCGCGGGGCTGAACGCGCTCCCCGACGCCCTGCGCGCCGTGCAGGAACATCGCTACCCCGGCAAAATCGTAATCTTTCCGCAACTGCCCGAGCTGCCCATGCTGGGCTTGCACGAACTCGCGACGCACCTGCCCGAAGTCCACGCCCACCTGGAAGACGGATGCTACTGGACACAGGCGGCGGAGATAGCACTGGGCTTGCTGGATCGCTAATCTCGTTGGAGGCGCTCAGTTCCCACGCATCAGCCCTGCCCACACCGCCTTCTGCTTCGTCGCCAGAAAGAGCCACTCGTGATTGCGGGTGTGTGAGACCTGTCCGACCTTCTCGCCGCGCGGGTTATAAACGCCGATCAGCGCGCCGACATATCGCTTGTAAGGACGCTCAAAATGAACCACATAACCCCACTCGCCCAGAATTGCCTCGATCTCTTCGCGTGTGAGGTAGCCCTCGTCGTTGAAGGAGACCAGCAGGTGCGGGGCGCGTATCTGATGGACGAGGTACGCCATCGCCTCGCACGCTTGCGCCCGTGAGTTGAAGGGGCTTTTACGATGCTTCACATCGACGCGCTTACACGCCACGCCGTAGGTGTCGGGGCAATCCCACAACACCAGCGTCTCCCACACATGGTAGTTCGCGAGGTAGGAGTGCTGGTTGTAGGGCGGGTCTAAGTAGAACAGGTCTGCCTCCAGGCTGCTTGCGAGTGCCAGCGCGTCTTCCTGATAGGCTTTGCCTGCGCCTGCGAGCAGGGGCGGGTACTGCAGCTTCAGCGGCTTGTAGGCGCGCGGCGCCCACTGCTTGAGATACGCCATCTGCAGCCCCGTCGTGGAATCGACGCGGTCGGCGGCGAGCATGAGGCTGGTAAGCAGAATGGCGCGCAGGAGCGGGTCGTTGTAGCTCTCGATGCTCTCGCGAATCGCCTCAATCCGCGCGCCGTTTTCTGGGCGGAAGTAGCGGGCTTGCTCGCAGTAGGTCTCCGTGAACCAGCCGCGTCGGGGAGGCAGCTGCATCAGCGTTTCTAATATCGGCTGGACACATTCGGGCGGGTAGTCATCGCGGTCGGCTTCCACGAGGGCTTGCGCCAGAACATAGGCGTAGGCGTTGTGGTCGTTCGCATGCACGAAGTAGCCCTGCGCTTTGAGCGCGTGCGCCACTCGCGCGCTGCCCGAAAACAGGTCGACGACGGTGCGAATAGGCGCAAGGGCGTGTATCTGTTGCACCACGCCCGTAATCCAGCCGATCAGCGCGCGCTTGGAGCCGAGATACTTAATCATACAGAGATTGCAAACCAATCAGCAGGAGTTTACCCTATCGAGTTGAACAGCTTCGGCAGGTGAGGAGCGATGCAACGACCCGCATCGGTTACGATTATCGGCGCAGTGGGCGTAATCTGGGGAGGGCTTGTCCTGCTGCTCGGGATCCCGCTGCTGATTGGTCTAATCATTAACCCGACTGCGCTTGCTGAACGGATCGCGGCTTCCGCTGGAACGGAACTCCCTGCAGAGTTTCGTGGATTGCTGCAGTCGCCTTGGCAGCGGTTATCAATCGTTGTTGCCAACCTTATCCCGTTAGGGATACATGGGGTGCTGCTGGTGGGCGCGTGGAAGCTGCTGGCAATGCAGGAGCGGGGACGCAGGCTGATGCTCTTCTTCGCCGTCGCATACATCGTGTGGCAGGGCGTGAACTTCGTTGCAGACCGCGTCATTTATGAGCCTATACGCCAGCAACATCAGATACAGCCGACCAAGGAGAGAAAAGCGGGTATCCCTATCCCCATCGACTACCTCTACCTGCTATCCATCTTCTACTTCCTGACCCGCCCTGCGATTAAGCAGGCGATGGTGGATTCTAATATCAATCGGGGCTTCAGATGAGAGGAGTTGGCTGAGGGGGGCGGATAAATAGCCGACCAGCGCACACGGAGCAGTAGACGCCCAACATAATGAATTCGCACCCACGCGATCGAGAAATCCCGTCTATGCTGTTCAAGCGATAAATGCTTCCCATGAAATATCGTGCGATACGCCGAAGCGGACGGTACGACGGCGTCCCCGCCGTCGTACGCTCGGCTTTGAACAGTGTGCGGGCACGACGGCGGGGACGCCGTCGTACCTTGCTGTAGGATTCTTCGCGGGAAGCACTTATTAGACTTCCCCAATCTGCGCCGCAAGGGCGTTCAGAATGCGCCGACGATAGTCTAAGTAGGCGTCCTTCTCACGCGAGTAGTAGACATGGTTCGTGAGCAGGATGACCGCCATCTCGATTTGCGGGTCGAACAGCAGCACGGTTCCCGTGAAGCCCGAATGCCCCACGCAACGCGGGGGGAACAGGTCGCCGCGCGGCAACAGGGGGTTGGGATGGGCGAACAAGCCAATCGTGTGCATGCTGGGTGGCTGATTGCCGATTTGCGCCTGCGGGGTCAGCAGCAGCTGAATCGAGTAGTATGAGAGCAGTGGACGCCCCCCGCTCAGCACCATCCGCGCGTAGCGAATCAGGTCGTCCAGCGAGCCGAACAGCCCTGCGTGCCCCGCGACGCCGCCCATCGCAAAGGCGTTCTCGTCATGCACCTCGCCGTGAATCACCTTGCCCGCGCGATTTTCGGAGTGCCCTGTGGGGGCGACGCGCTCACGCCACTCTGCAGGCGGGCAGTAGCCGGTGGATTGCAATCCGAGCGGCTCGGCGACTTTGGTTCTGAACAGCTCCGCCTGCGATTGCTCATAGACGCGCTCCAGAATCGCGCCCATCAGGATATAACCGAGGTCGCTGTAGGTGTAGCCCTGTCCTGGAGGGCGCGTGCGCGGGGTGTTCAGAGCCGCCTGAATCACGGCATCGCGCGATTCGGCGTTTTTATAGAGGGCGCGCCACGCGGGCAGCCCCGCCGTGTGGGTCAGCAGGTGCTTCACCAGCACGCCTTCGTGGTGCTTCGCTTCCGGGAAAAAGCGCGTGAGGGGCGTCTCCAGCGTCAGTTTGCCCTCTTCTAAGGCGATGAGGGCAAGTGTCGCCGTGCTGAGCGGTTTGGTAAGCGAGGCGAGGTCGTAGATGGCGGCTGGGCTGGTTTCGGCGTCGCGTTCGGGGTCGGGCTTGCCAAACAGCCCCTGATACTTCACGCGCCCGCCCAGTAGCACGGCGCACGCCGCGCTGGGGAAGATTTTGCGCTCAATCGCCTCCTGAATCACGCTCTCTACGCTGGGCATCGTCTTAGCTCCGCTCATCCGAAAGGGTTGGGGTTCACCTCATGCACAATCTGGCGCAGGTAGGTCTCGCTCGCGCCGTTTTGGGTGATGGCGTCGTAGGAAAACAGGCTAAATCCACGCGCGCCGCTGCGCCGGATTGCCCGAATCTTGTTGACCGCGCTTTCGGGAGCGACCTGCCACGCGCCGACGCCGACAATCACGGGACGCCCCTGCGCTTGCTCCACCACATGCGCCGCCTGACGCGCGACGACCGCCGTGTCCTTGTCATACGCCATCGGCAGCACGGTGTCCAGCCAGTCGCTGTGCAGCCAGTAGAGCCAGTCCTGCAGTTTATGTTTCGCGGCGAGCTGGGGGTGGGGCCACACCGCCGCTGAGAGAATCAGGTTCGGGTTGATGCGCCGCGACTGACGGCTGAACGCCCGCACGAACGCGCTCACCTGGTCGCGCCGCCAGTCGCTCCACTCGGCGGGGAACGCCTGAATCCACGCCAGCGGGTTGCGCCCTGCCGCGCGACGGTCTAACTCGGCGCGGCGCGATTCGGGGACACGCTCCCGCATCGCCGCGCGGAACCGCGCCCGACAGCCCGCGCAGTAGCAGTAGCCCTCGTACGGATAGCGCACATAGTCTAAGTGCAGCCCGTCCAGCTGGGGATACCGCTCGGCGACTTCGGCGAACACCTTGAGCAGGTGCGCCCGCACATTCGGGTTGCTGGGGCACAGGTAGACGCCTTCCACCTTGCCTGCGGTGGTCATCTGGTAGCGGTTCTGCGCGTCGCGGGCAATCCAGTTCGGGCTGCGACAGACGACATGCTGACCGCTGCGCGGCAGGCGCGACTGGCTCCACACATAGAACACATTCAGCCACGCATGCACCTGCAAGCCCAAGCCGTCGGCGCAGCGCAACAGGTAGCCAAGCGGGTCAAAGTCGGTGGGCTGGCTCGCCAGCGCCTCGGCGCGCGGCTCGTAGCTGGAGCGGTAGTAGGCGTCGCCACGCCCGCGCACTTGCACAAACAGCGCGTTGAAACCGTAGCGCGCGGCTAACTGCACGACGCGCTCTACAGAACTCGGCGAGACCATCGAGGTGCGCACCACCCACAGGGCGCGCGTCTCCTCAGGCAAGCGATTTCGGGCGGTACTGTGCATCGTTCCTTTGATTCGGCAGAGGCGGGCAGTCTCCTGCAGGGTGAATTATAAGCGCCGCGCGAATCAATTTAGCCACGCTAAATTCTGCGCGACCCCCCCACCCCGCTGAACTCAAAACAAATGTCTACAGGGGGGTCGCGCAACTCTTAGCCACGCTAAATAAATGAACTCAACCCAAAAACGCCCCCCCCGTAAACCCCGCCAACCACCCCAAAACACACCCCAATCTGAACTCAAAATC
>JAOAES010000018.1 GCA_026416655.1 Fimbriimonadales bacterium | reverse complement strand
TATCTGGCGGCTGATGACGCGCACGCGCGAGGAATATCATCGATTACTGGCAGGGGGAATCCTCGCTCTGTTCACTTTTCACTTGCTCACGAATGTCGGGATGACAATCGGACTGTTCCCTGTAGTCGGGATTCCACTGCCATTTATCAGTTATGGGGGCACGATGTTGTGGGTCTCGCTTATCGCGGTCGGCTTGCTGCAGGCGATTAGTTTGCACGAGTCGTCGGTACGGTTATAGCGCCAACTGGTCGAGCTGGCGCCTTGTCACGCCAACCTCAGAAAAATCGATGTATAATGTGGGTGGTTCTGCGTCAATTCAGGACACATTCAGAGACAGGAGACGATGCTATGCAAGATATGCGAAGTAATTATCGCTTGAGGCTCGCGATGGCATGCGGAGCGTTGCTGACCGTGCTGACGCTGAGCAACGCGCAGTCGCTGACATGGCTGGGAATCCTGCCAGGAACCAATCAAAGCACCGCCTACGGCGTCTCGGCGGATGGGCGGGTTGTGGTTGGCGCTTCTCGAACAACGGCAGGGCTGCCCCGCGCGTTCCGGTGGACAGCCCAAACCGGAATGGTGGAAATCACAAACACGCTGGGCAGCAGCAACTGGAGCGAAGCGTTCGGCGTTTCGGCGGACGGCAGCACGATTGTCGGCTACGCCCTGAACACTGCCCAGCAGGAACGCGCCTTTCGCTGGACTGAACAGACCGGGATGCAGGAACTGGGCACGCTGGGCGGCAACCAGAGCCGCGCCTACGCCGCAGCGGCGACCGGAACGATTGTCGTCGGATGGTCGCTGGATTCCAATAATCAGGCGCGCGCCTTCCGCTGGGAAAATAATGTGATTCAGAATCTCGGCACGCTGGGCGGCAGCGAAAGCTGGGCGTATGCGGTCTCTGTTGACGGTACTGTGATTGTAGGAACAGCCAGAAACGCCAGCGGCTGGCGACGCGCCTTTCGTCTGCAAAATAACGCGATGTCCGATCTGGGGACGCTGGGCGGCTTCGAGAGCGAGGGACTGGGCGTGTCCGCCGATGGTAACTTCGTCGTCGGCGCCTCGTTTACGGGCGCCTTCAACCGCGCCTTTCGCTGGTCGCAACAGGGGATGCAGAACCTGGGCGCGATTAGCTTCAACAGCGCAGCGCACGGCGTCTCAGTCTCGGGCATCGTAATGGTGGGCACTTCACAAACGGGAACGGGCATCCAGCATGCGATTCGCTGGACGCTCCTGGACGGGCTGCAAGACCTGAATCAGGTCTATGCCGGCTTACTTTCGGTAGGTTCCCGCCTGTCGGAGGCGCTAGCCGTCTCACCAAATGGGCGCTACATCGTGGGCTATGGCTACAATAACGACCGACGACGCTTCGAGGCGTTTCTACTGGATAGCTGGCTCTCTGGCGACACGGACGGCGACGGTTGTATCGACGACGGCGACCTGCTCACGGTACTGTTCGCGTTCGGCAATCAGGGCGGCGACGCGGATGTGAACAGCGACGGCGTGGTGGACGACGCCGACTTGCTTATCGTGCTGTTCAACTTTGGCGCGGGCTGCTGATTGGTACAAAAGCAATCTACCGCTTCAACAGCTCCTGCAACGCCTGTTCGAACTTGCGTTGCGCCTCTTTGGCTTCCGCGCTGCCGGGCGCAAGTTCGACGGCGGTCTGCCACGCTTTCAGAGCGGTCCGGAGGTCGTTGCGTTGGTACGCCTCATCGCCGATGGCTATCTGGATGCGGGCGGCGTTGCGCTGGTATTGCTGCGCCTGCGCGCCCGTGCTGTGCTGCGCCGCCGATGCCCAGTGATTCAGCGCGCCCTCACGATTGCCCCGCTGTTGCTCTACTGCCGCCATGCCCGCATAGGCTTCGGGCAATGGGGCGTACTGGAGAGCGTGTTGATACGCCTGCATCGCCTCCTCGTAGCGGCGCGCTTCCAAGAGTTGATTTCCGTACATCGTGAGCGCGCTGGCGGTGTTGCGACGGAACTCCTCCTTCCATTTGTTGGACTGTGCGTTGCGATAGAGTTCGTCGTAAATCTGCGCGGCTTCCAGATAGCGTCCCTGCCCGTACAGTTTCTCCGCCTCTTTCGCCCGCGCCGCGATTTTCTCGTCGATTTGCTGGAGCTGGTACCCCTGATAGGCGCGGATTGCGCTGAGCACGCCCAGAATCACCACGCCGAGAATCGCGCCACCAATGAGCATCACGCCCAGCAGTGTGCCCAGGAACTGGCGCGTTGCGGGCGAGAGGACGGGCTTCGGCGGGGGCGGCGGCAAGTAGGGCGCAGGCGCAGCGCTCGTGGAACGGGGCGTCGGATACGGCGCGGGGATTTGTGTTGGCGCGCCCGGCGCTGGATACGGATAGCTCGGCGCGGGAATCTGCGTCGGATACGGCGCGGGATAGCCGCCTGTCGGCGCAGGATAGGGCGTGGGCGCGCTATAGGGCGGGGGCGACCCCATCGGCGTCGCTATCACCGGCGGCGCTTTGAGCTGCTCCAGCGCGTTCTGCAACACCTGCTTCATCTCCTCCGCCGAGCTGAATCGCTCCGCAGGGCTTTTGCGCAACGCCTTGCGAATCACCCACTCCAACGGCGTGGGAATGCTCGGCGGCGAATGTGGCTCGGTATGCACGATATTATAGGTAATCGTAATCACCGAGTCGCCCTGAAACGGCTTGTAGCCTGCCAGCATTTCAAACAGGATGACCCCTACCGAAAACAGGTCGCTCCGCTCGTCGATCGCGCCGCCCTGCACCTGCTCAGGCGACATGTAGCTCGGCGTGCCGAAAATCTGCCCGTCCATCGTCAGGTTCGGCTCATGCTTGAGGCGCGCGATGCCGAAATCGGTGATTTTGACCAGTCCCGTAGGGAGGATATGCACATTTTCGGGCTTGATGTCGCGGTGAATCACGCCGCGGGAGTGGGCATGCGCCAGCCCGTCCAGCACCTGCGTGGCGATGCGCACGGCTTCTTCAGGGGGCAGCGCGCCCTCGCGATCCATCTTCTGGCGCAGATTATCCCCCTCCAGATACTCCATCACGATAAAGTAGCGCCCGTTCTCCTCTTCGGTCTCGAAGATTGTGACGATGTTGGGATGAGTGAGCGAGCCGGCGGCGCGCGCCTCGCGCTTGAAGCGGGCAATTCGGTCCTGGCGCACGGCGTCAGTCGCACCCGCGGGCATGAGCAACTCCTTGATGGCGACGCGGCGGTTGATGCGCGTATCTACCGCCTCGTAGACCACATCGTTGCTGCGGGCGATTTCGCGGATAATCCGATAGTGCCCCAGAACCGTCTCTAACGCCATAGCCCCTGATTAATTATACCAATCGGGACTTATTGAATCGCCATGTTGTCGTCGGCATCCCGCCGATGAACGTGCCACTGGAAATGCTGATAGGTATCACATCAACGCCTGCTCCCCGGGCAGCAGCACCTGTAGCTGAATCGCTCGGCTCCCCAGTAGTTGCTCCTGCTGGCGGGGCTTGCCGCGCACCCGCGCGAGAACGACCTGCGCCCGATGCACAGTCAGCTTCTTGCCCTGTATCATCGCCCATGCGTCCTCGTCGACGCCGATTCCCGTCAGGTTCGGATTCTCCAGTAATGCGCAGAGCAGGCGCGGTAGTCGCTGGCGTTTGAGAAAGTGCTGGTCTACGAGTGCGTTCGGTAGGATTCCGAGCGCGGGCGCGGTGGGGCTTGCGCCGATTTTCAGGTCGCCTTCGGGCGAGTGGTCGCCGGTGGGCATGCGTGCGCCCATCAGCGACGCACCCGCGCTCGTTCCGCCCGCCACGCCGCCCCGCGCGACAACCTCCCGAATCGCCTGAATCAGCTCAGCGGCGTTGCCCAGCCGCTCCATGAAGCGGTTCTGGTCGCCGCCGGGAATCCACACTGCACGCGCTTCGCGCACGATGGCTGTTAACTCGCCCGCGTCCAGTGTGTCGGGCGCAATCACATTCTGTGCGCCGTTCTCCGCGAAAAACTCAGCGGAGCGACGCCCCCCACGCGCGACATCCTGTTGCACATGCGCCAGTATAACCCCCCGCGCGTTCGCGCCCCCCGCCAGTTTGAGAATCGTCTGGGGAACCTCTGGAGGCGTGCCGCCCCCGCCTGCCAGAATCACCGCGCCTTTCATAGCAGCCCCAGAAGCGGTCTCAGGTTCGGCAGCACCAGCACAGGGCTATCGGGCTGCGGATGAGGGGCGCCCTCGCGGTTCCCCCACGCCGCCTGCCAGCCCGCGTTCAGCGCGCCCTGCACATCGTGCGTCCACGAGTTGCCCACAAACAGAATCTGCTCAGGCGGGAGTTGCAGATGCTGCTCCACGAACTCGAAAATCGGCTTGTGGGGCTTGCCAATGCCCACCTCGCCCTCAATCGCGACGACATCGAACATCGCTTCCAGCCCCAACACCTTGAGTTCTCGGCGTTGTTCATAGGCGGGACCGTTGGTAATCACAAAAAGCGGATAGCGTTCTCGCAGGGCGTTCAGCACCTCCAGCGTCTCCTCGTGCAGGTGGAGCAGCTGCTCACGCAACGCGGCGTACTCGTAGCTAATCTGCTCCGCCAGACCGTCTGTGTTCAGGTTTAGGCTCTCCAGCAGGCGGCGGAAGGTCTCGGTGCGTGTGGCGTGCCCCTCGCGCAGGTAGAGCGGATACCAGCGTTCGGAGTGAATCTCTTCCAGCATGCTC
>JAOAES010000002.1 GCA_026416655.1 Fimbriimonadales bacterium | reverse complement strand
GGTGATTACGGAAGAGACCGTGACGCAGCGCAAAGACCCCGAAATCCTGACGCAGGACGATATTCAGCAGGCGTCGTGATAGACCCTTTGCCTGTGAAATCGCCCTCCAATCCACAAGGGCGCGTCTGCGACGCGCCCCCCCTGCCCCGCGCAAGAACGGTCCTCGATGCGCTCGCGATACGCAACGACAACTGCGCCTCTTGAAACGCCACTGAGATTATAAACTTTCCTTAACAGAGTTTAACACGCTCTTAACCCCGCGCCTTCCATACTACTACATATGGAGGCTCCTATGCGGAAGAAGGGCTTTACGCTGATCGAGTTGCTTGTGGTGATCGCAATTATCGCCATTCTGGCGGCGATCCTGTTCCCCGTGTTTGCTCAGGCGCGTGCAAAAGCGCGCCAAACTTCGTGTCTGTCCAACATGCGCCAGCTGGGCACGACCATGCGCATGTACGCGCAGGACTACGACGGCTACCATGTCTATATGTGGTGGGAGTGGCACATCCCGCTCTATCCCTACATTAAGAACTGGGATATTTTCGTCTGTCCGCAATCCTCTGCGCCGAAGCCCCGCTTAGTAGAGTACACGGCGGCGGACGGCTGCCGTGCGAACGACGACGCGCCCGGCTCGGTGATTGTGGGCACATTCCCCACGAACGCGCCCAGCAACATCACCGCACGCGGCTGCTCGAAAGTCGCCCCTCGCATCTACGGACACTACGCGAAAAACGAGGAGTTTATTGCGAACTATGGCTACAACCGCACCACCTACAGTGGGCTGGAACATAACGAAGCAGGCTGGGAAACGACTGCAGATGTAATCATCATTACCGAGTCGCGCTCGCAGAGCGAGGGCGTGCCCGAGCGACTGCGGAGCGTGTTCGGCACTTCGACCCTGCCGTTCGACCTCTATCCGTACATCGAACCGGGCAGCACGAACTGGAACGAGGTGTTCCTGATGCTCTCCGGGCGACACAGCGACGGCACCAACGCAATCTTTGCCGACGGACACGCGAAGTGGGTGAAGTACGACTGGTTCTACACCCCGCAGGGACGCTTCGCTATCTCGCCTGCGATTGCTCGACTGAACCTGCCTGACAACCAGAACTGGCCCTAAGGAGACCACTATGAAACGCTGGATTCTGATGAGTTTCGCAGCGCTGTTTGTTGCGCTGAATCTCGCCGCCTGCGGCAATCAGGGTAGCGGCGAAGAAGGTGCAGCAACCCCACCTCCGACGACGAACCCGATGGGGCAACAGACTACGCCCGACACCGCTGGCGCCGCCGCCGAAGAGCGCAAAGCAAGCGGACAGTAAGAACCCTCCTCGCAGCCCCTCTCCCACGCAGTGGGAGAGGGGTGCCTGCCTGCGCAAGGTATAATCCCCCGTATGAACCACTGGAGCGAAATCGCCGAGCAGCTGCGCCAGCAGATTGAAGCGCGTCATCAGGCACGGGAGGCGGGGCTGCAGGCATGCCGTAAAGCCACTCAACTGTGCGCCCGCGCAATCCGCAGCCTGCACCGACACGAGTTCGAGACCTGTCGCGAGCTGCTTACCGAAGCCCATCGCGAAATCAGCCACGCGCG
>JAOAES010000255.1 GCA_026416655.1 Fimbriimonadales bacterium | reverse complement strand
GCAGGTTGCGCAGGTACGCGCTGGGGGCAAACCCATTGTAGCGCGTCTGATGAACCCGCAGGGGATTACACCCCTCGCGCTGCGCGGGAGCCTGCTCTTTGCACGGGAGCAGGGCGCGACGCTGCTCATCTTCGCGGGCGATCAGGTGCTGGGCTATCGGCGCGGGCTGGAAGCCACAGCACAGAACATCCGCGCAAACGCCCAGCGCTTCGGCGCAATCGAGTTCGCCAAACAGATGGGCGCGGGCAGCTTGACGCTTGCCATCCCCGACCGCACCGTGCGCGTGCATAGCATCGGCTTCGCTGAGTCGCTGACCCTTTCCCCGCAGGAGATTGTGGAGCGTCTGGAGCGCGCGGTGCAGGAGCGTAATATTCGCGTGCTGTACCTGCGGGCAGCGGGCGCAGACACCACGCTGTTGCGCGAGATTCTGGAGGACCTCACGAAGCGGCTGCACCGCTCAGGCTACACGATTCGCGAGTCGGGCGCGCGCCCGTTCGAGAATCTGCAGCCTCCGCTGTGGCAGTTCGCGCTGGCGGGGTTGGGGGTGGGCGTGCTGGTGGGGTGGCTGCTATCGCTGTTTCGTCTGGGAAGCTACAGGGCGTTCGCGCCGATTGCGTTGGGCGTTCTGTTCGCCCTGCTGTGCCTGATGCCGCTGGGGCGCAAGCTCGTTGCGCTGACGGCGGCGCTGGCGTTCCCGACGGTGGGTATGGTTGCGCTTGCTGGATTGGTAGGTCGCCCTCACCCCCCAGCCCCCTCTCCCGCACGCGGGAGAGGGGGAGCGAACTCCCCTCTCCCACGCAGTGGGAGAGGGGCAGGGGGTGAGGGCATCCCCTTCTTCGCTTCGCTACTCCTCCTCCCCTTCGCGTGGAGCCTGTTGGGCGCGTTGCACATCGTCGGGCTGCTCGGCGAGACGCTGTTTCTCATCAAAGCCGACCAGTTCGCCGGCGTGAAAGCGGCGCACGCGCTGCCCCTGCTGTTCGTGCTGTTCTTCTACGCTGCGTGGACGGTTGGGCGCTGGGACTTCTGGCGCGACTGGTTGAGCCGCCCCGTATTGTGGGGGCAGGTCGCACTCGCGCTGCTTATCCTGGGCGCGCTGGGGTTTATGCTCATTCGCACGGGCAACGAAGCGCCCGGCGCGGTGCCCGATTGGGAGCTGCGCCTGCGCGCCCTGCTGGAGACCGTGATGAATGTGCGCCCCCGCACGAAGGAGTTTCTAATTGGACATCCCGCGCTGGTGATTGCCCTCGCGATGCTGCTTGCAGGCAACATGCGTTGGCTACCGCTAACGATGTTCCTCGCAACCATCGGGCAGGTCTCCATCGTGAATACCTTCTGCCATCTCCATAGCCCGCTACTCGTCTCGCTCCAGCGCACCGGATGGGGTATAGTGATAGGGGTTGGGGTGGGGTTCGCGCTGCTCGCCCTGTTGCAGAGAGTTAACTCGCGCTTAACGCGCACGGATGCATAATTGGAGACGATGCCCGATGAAAGGAACACGATTTCTTAAGGTAGCCCTGCTTTGGGGGCTGGCGCTCGCCATCGCGGGCGCGTCGGAGGTCAGAATCCTGAGCTGGAACATCGCGCGGGCGGTGGGCGCTAATAACCCCAACGAAGAGCGAGCGCCCTATGTTGCAAAAATCATGAACCACCTGCGCCCCGACATCCTGATTCTGCAAGAGGTCGGTGGCGAAACGCGCACCTCGTGGAACGCAACCACGCAAGAGTCCGTGCTGGACTCGTTTGTGCGCAACAATTTGACCTTCTTCGGGACAAATCCCGTGCGCAACCGCGACTACTATCTCTATGTCAATCGCCTTTCGGATGGCTGGATTAGCAACGCGATTATTAGTCGGTATCCGTTCCGGAACATTACGGATGTCAATATCGGCTCGCCCAATCGGGGGCTGACGGTGGGGTTCATCGATGTGCCGGGCACGAACGGCTTGGGCGTGTTCGGAGCGCATTTCAAGGCGGGGGGCTACACCAGCGACGCAGTCGCTCGCCAGACGAACGCTGAGAACACACGCGATACGATACGCCAGTGGCGCGGGCGCAACCGTCGTGCTGCATATGTGTTGGGCGGCGACCTGAACGAGAACGAAGACCCCGATCTCAGCTCCACCTTCGATATCGGCGGCGAGCTACCCGACGGACGCTACTACGCGCCCATCAGCACCGTCATGTCCGCCCGCCTGCGCGACCCCGTCCCTGTAGACGCGCTGGGTGGTAAGCGTACCTACCAGATTACCAGCCGGAACTCCGACCTGCGCCGCCGACTGGACTACCTGATGGTCTCCACGACGGAACTGGGACGCGACCGGATTAATGTGCTGGAGGCGGTCGTGTTCAACACCCGCCGTTTCCCGGCAGGCGCGCTGCCGAACGGGTTTGACATCACCGACAGCCAGAACGCTTCCGACCACGCCGCGCTGTTCTTGCGGATTCGCATCGATGTATGGCGTTCCTATGGCGACGGCAGCGGCTACTGGGTTCCTGAGCCAAGCGCGTTCCTGGTGCTGCTGGTCTTCTCGGCAGGAAGCGTGGCGTCGCTCAAGAGGCGAAAAGCGTCATAAACAAGAACGGGCGTGGGCGATAGTCGGGGTATACTCCTGCCATGCACACGCCCACGCGCATCGAGTACGAGACCTACCCCCTGCCGAACGGCTTGCAAGTGATTCTATCGCCGCACGCGGTCGCGCCCACGGTTGCCGTGCTGGTGTTGTACAAGGTCGGCTCCGTGAACGAGCCGCGCGGCAAGACGGGCTTCGCACACCTGTTCGAGCATATGATGTTTCAAGGCTCCGAGAACGTGCCGCGCGAGATGCACTTTAAGTATGTGGAGGCGAACGGCGGCGTGCTGAATGGCTTCACCTCGTATGATATGACGGCGTATTTCGAGTTGCTGCCGGCGTCCAAGTTGCCGCTGGGCTTGTGGCTGGAATCGGATCGGATGCGCTCGCTGCAGGTGTCTCAGGAGAACTTAGACAACCAGCGCGCGGTGGTGAAAGAGGAGCGACGACTCAGCGTGGATAATCAGCCCTACGCCCGCGCGATGGAACGCCTGCGCGAAATCGCCTACGATAACTTCGCAAATCAACATTCCATTATCGGCTCGATGGAAGACTTGGATAACGCCACGCTGGAGGATGTGCAGGCGTTCTTCCGCACCTACTACGCGCCGAATAATGCGATTCTGGTCGTGGCGGGCGACTATGACGGGGCGATGGCGCGGGAGTGGATTGAGCGGTACTTCGCCGATATTCCCTCGCAGCCTGCGCCGCCCGGAGTGGATGTGTCCGAACCGGACCGCGAGGAACGGCGCGAGGTGTTCCATGACGCGCTGGCGAATGTGCCCGCCGTTGCACTCACTTGGAAAATCCCGCCACGCGGCACTTTAGAAAACGATGCGCTCCAGATAGCGGGCGACCTGCTGGTGGATGGGCGCGCTTCGCGGCTCTATCAGCGGCTGGTGAAACGGGAACAGATAGCGATTAGCGTGTCGGGCGGCGCGGAGGCGCGTCCCGCGCCCAGCCTGTTCCGACTGTTCGTACTGCACCATCCCCAAGTGGAGCCAGAGCGCGTGGAAACGGTGCTGTACGAGGAGATTCGGAAGCTGGCGGAAGAGGGCGTCTCGGAGCGCGAGCTGGAGCGTGTGCGCACGATGCTGCTGGCGCAGCGATGGAGCGATAATTTGTATTACGGGATGCAAAGCCCGCTGGGACGCGCGCTGGGGCTGGCGTACTTCGCCGCGTTCGAGGGCGATCCCGATGGGCTGAACCGCGCGCTGGAACGCCTGCTCGCGATTACCCCCGCCGATGTGCAACGCGCCGTGCAACAATATCTGCATACCCCACGCAACCGCACCGTGATGCATATTCACGCAGGCGCGTAGCACGGGCGTCTCACCCATGCAACTCCTGCTGAAGCGAGACGCCTCAACCACGCGCCGTGGCGGGAGCGTCTTGCCCGTGCGCCCTTTGAAACGCCGACTGATGTAAGGTGATTACGGCGTCCACTTACTAATCACCAGGTCGCGGTTCGGCGAAGCCCGATGACACCCCATGCACTGCCCGACGGGGTCGTTCACAATCGCCTTGCCGCTGGCGTCCCACGCTTGCCAACCCCAGCCGCCCGATTGACGGTATCGCCTGCTGTCCTTCACCATCAGCGCAGTGACCTTCTTCTTGCCCGCGACATACATCCCGTCGACATCTTTCGCCTCGTACAGCACGAACACAATCTGGCTGCCGTCGGGGTAGCGAGCGCCATTTTTGCGGTAGACCTCGGCGGCAGGCGCGTTTGCGTAGATATGATGCACGCCGCCAAACGCGCCGAACAACGGATGCTTCTCGCTGTAGATGACGCCCGTTGTGATGTGCGTCCAGTTGCGCCAGCCGGCAGGCAGTTTGTCGGGCGTGGGGGCTTTCGACTGTCCCGCAAACGCCATTACCGCCAGCACTGCGCATAAAGCCGAGCCAATCAGAAATCCTCGCATGGTCGAACCTCCTGCGAGGATTTCTACCTGAAACGTTTGTGCGGACGCAAGAGGTTTACCGAAAGGTGAGTAATTACTTTTCGGTAAGTGAGGGCGTCTCGTCGAGGTGTTGCGCCCAGTCCTGAGCGAATTCACGCATCTGGCGAATGAGCGCGATGAGCTGGCGTCCACGCTCAGTGAGTTCATACTCTACGCGCGGCGGGATTTCGGGATAGGCGCGACGGGTCAGCAAACCGTACCGCTCCAGCTTATGCACGCGTTCGTACAGCACTTTGGTCGTCAAGCCCGGCAGGGCGCGCACAATTTGCCCGGGACGGTTTACGCCCTGCGCAAGCGCGTCCAGCACTGCCAGCGTCCACTTGCAACGCAGGATGTCTGTGAGGCGATGGAACGCCTCCTGCTGGCGATAGTCCTGCTCCGTCGGCTTCACGCGCGGCATCGGAGACGAATGTTCGACGCGAGAGACGTATCTCCTGCGCCGGTTGGTCGTCGCGCGACGCCCGCCCCAGAAAACAGGTATCCTATAGCCGAGGTACAAACCCATGCTCATTCGCAAACCGAATCGACTAATAGACGAAAAAAGCCCCTACCTGCTGCAGCACGCCTATAATCCTGTGGACTGGTATCCGTGGGGGGCGGAGGCGTTTTTCAAGGCGCGTGTGGAGGATAAGCCGATTTTCCTCTCCATCGGCTACTCATCGTGCCACTGGTGCCATGTGATGGAGCGCGAGTCGTTCGAGAACCCCGCGATTGCTGACCTGCTGAACCGCTACTTTGTGAGCGTGAAGGTGGATCGCGAGGAGCGTCCCGATGTGGACGAGATTTACATCAGCGCGGTGCAGATGATGGCAGGGCACGCGGGCTGGCCCCTGTCGGTGTTCCTGACGCCGGACGGCTTGCCGTTCTATGGGGGCACTTACTATCCGCCGCAGGTGTTCGCGGAGGTGCTGACGCGCGTGGCGAGCGTGTGGCAGTCGAATCGGGGACAGGTGCTGGGCGCGGCGGCGGAGCTGAAAGCCGAGCTGGAGCAGCTGGTGGCGATGCGCCACGCCGCCATGCGTGGGGAGCGTAGCCCCGACATCTTTCGCGCCTTCAAAGCGCAGCTGATGGAGGGCTTCGACCCGATTCACGGCGGGTTCGGCGGCGCGCCGAAGTTCCCCCCCAACACCGCGTTCCCCGTGTTGTTCTATATGGGCGCAGAATGGGATGACGAGGACTGTGCGGGGATGGCGCTGATGACCCTGTTCCGCATGGGGATGGGCGGCATTTTTGACCACATCGGCGGCGGCTTCCATCGCTACTCGACCGACGAACGCTGGTTCCTGCCCCACTTCGAGAAGATGCTCTACGATAATGCGCAGCTCGGCTGGGCGTATACGCACGCCTACGCGCTCACCGACGACGCCTACTACGGCGAGATTGCGCAGCGCACCTTCGACTGGATGCTCCGCGAGATGCGCACGCCCGAAGGCGCGTTCGCCAGCGCGCTCGACGCCGATACGCCCGAAGGCGAGGGCTACTACTACACCTGGACTGAGCGCGAGATTTACGAAATCCTGCCCCGCGATGAGGCGGACCTGTTCTGCAAGGTGTACGAGATTCAACCCGAAGGCAACTATCACGACGAGGCGACACACCGCCCGACAGGACGCAACATTCCCCACCTCGCGAAGCCGATTGAGCAGCATGCCGAAGAACTGAACTTAGACCCCGACGACCTGCACGAGCGTCTCGCCGATATTCGCGCACGCCTGCTCGTCGCCCGTCAGACGCGCCATGCACCTCGACGCGACGATAAGGTGTTGACCGACTGGAACGGGCTGGCTATCTGGGCGTTAGCTTACGCCGCCGATGTGTTTGAAGACGCGGGCGAACGCTACGCGCAGGCGGCGATAGAAGCGGGCGAGTTCCTCTGGCAGAGCCTGCGCGACTCCAACGGCAGACTGCTCCACCGTTATCGAGAGGGCGAGGCGAGCATCCCCGCCTACCTGCAGGACTACGCTTTCTACGGGATGGGGCTGATGGAACTCTATAGCCTCACCTTAGAGCGCAAATGGCTGGAGCGCGCCGTGGAAATCGCCGACCAGATGATCGAACGCTTCCACGACGCCGAGCATGGCGGCTTCTTCACGACCGACAACGCGCACGACCTGTTGATTATGCCCGTCAAGTCGTACCAGGATCGCGTGATGCCTTCGGGTAACGGGGGCGCGGTGCAGTTTCTGGCGACGCTCAGCACCGCGCTGGCGATTGACGACCCGCAGCGCAGCGAGCGGTACGCGCAACTTGCCGCCGATACGCTCGATAGCTGCTGGGCGATTCTGCGACGCGCGCCCGCCGCGGGCGATAGCCTGCTCTACGGCTACCTGCTGCTGGAAGGCGACCTGATGGAAGCCCCTGATTTGGAAATGCCCGAAGAGGCGTTTGGCGAGGCGGAGGAGCAGGAGGGTCCCGTGCGCGTGGACTTCTTGCCCCAGCCGGAAGGGCTGCTCGTGCTGTTCCAGATCGACGAGGGCTGGCACATCAACGCGAGCTATCCGCAGGAGGGGCGCGTGCCGACCACCATCGAGGTCAGCACCGACCTACCGTTGCAGATTGGCGAGCCTATCTGGATGCCCCCGCAGCGGATCAAGTCGGGCAGCGAGCCAATCGAGGTCTACTACGAGCAGGCGGCGGCTATCCTGCCCGTCACGGCGATTGAGACGAGCGAACCTACCGACGGCTATGTGCGGATTCTGGTGCGCTATCAGCCCTGCACGGAGACGGAGTGCGGTCTGCCTGTGGAGCGGGTGTATCTGATGCCGCTGAGCCTGCGCCCACAGGCAGACTGAAACGGCGTCGCTCCACCCCAACCCTCCCCATGAACGGGGAGGGAGTTGGGACGCGGGCGACGGTGGCTCCTCCCCCGTTCACGGGGGAGGCTGGGAGGGGAGAAAGAACGGCGGCGCCAGGGTTCGCGCCCTGCCTCCTTTTTAATGTTGGGGGGACTTACGCGGCGACGCCTCCGAAAACAGAATACCTTACCGTCAGGTATACTCTCCGCACCTGCAACGAAGGAGGTAGGAACTATGCACGACATCATGCCAATTCGGCGCATTGACCATGTGCGCTTTTTTGTGAGCAACGCCAAACAGGCAGCGTACTACTACCGCACGCTGTTCGGCTTCGATGTGGTCGCCTACTCCGGGCTGGAGACGGGCAACCGACAGGAAGCGAGCTATGTGTTGCAACAGAACGAAATCCGCTTTGTCATCACCGCTCCGTACAAGCAAGACCATCCACTGGCGCAGTGGCTGGTGAAACACGGCGACGGCGTGCGCGATATTGCGTTCGAGGTCGACGATGTGGAGCGTGCCTACAGCGAGGCGGTGCGCCGCGGCGCACAGGGCGCGCTCGAGCCGACTGTTCTCAAGGACGATGACGGCGAGGTGCATATAGCCGCCATCCACACGTACGGCGACGTGCTGCACTCGTTTGTGAACCGCGACCGCTATAAGGGAACCTTTATGCCCGGCTTCAAGGAGCTGTTCATTCCCGGCGAATCGATCGGCGTGAAAGAGATCGACCACATCGTGGGCAACGTGGAGCTGGGTAAGATGAACTACTGGGTGAACTTCTACCGCGAAATAATGGGCTTTGAACTGCTGGTGCATTTCTCGGACGAGGACATCAGCACCGAGTATTCCGCACTGATGTCCAAAGTGGTGCAGGACGGGCGCGGGAAGATTAAGCTCCCCATTAACGAGCCTGCCGAAGGGCGGCGTAAGTCGCAGATTGAAGAGTATCTGGAATACAACGCGGGTCCGGGCGTGCAACATATCGCGCTGCAAACGGACGACATCATCAGCACGGTGCGCCATCTGAAAGCGCGCGGTATGCAGTTTATCTATGTGCCGCAGACCTATTACGAGGAAGTGCCCGAACGGGTAGGACAGATAGAGGAAGACCTGCGCACGATTGCCGAGCTGGGCATCCTCGTTGACCGCGACGAGGAGGGCTACCTGCTGCAGACCTTCACGAAGACCGTGCAAGACCGTCCCACGCTGTTTTTCGAGGTGATTGAACGGCACGGCTCGCGTGGGTTCGGCAAAGGCAACTTCAAGGCGCTCTTTGAGGCGATTGAGCGCGAGCAGGCGTTGCGCGGGAATCTGTAAGCTAACGGTATCGCAACCGCAGCTTCGTGGCGGCGCAGCGCGCCCATTCAGGGCGTTTCGGGTCGGGCACAAGTTTCGCGTCGCGCGGCTCCGTGATACGCCAGCGTGCTGCGCCGCCCGGCAAAAACAGGTAGGCGTTGGGGAACGGCAAACTCGCCGAGAGGGTCTCCGGCTCGGTCAGACTCTCCCGTACTCCTCTCAAAAAGTCGTCTGGTTCCACGCCGCCCGCACATAACATCGCCCTGCCTAAACGCTGCTGCCCATAAACTTGATCGATGTAAAGCGCGAGCGCGAGGTACTCCTCATATCCGTCTCGCCGGCGCGAACGCCAGCGTTGCGGGTTCAGTCCCTCACGTGCCATACGCTCCACGAGCGGCTTCACCGCGCGATTCAGGTAGGGTTCGAAGGCGTGGGGCGGCGCGCCCATCAGAAAATCGGTGTCCATGCCCTGGGGCGTGCGCGCCAGCGCCACCAGCTGCGAAATGAACCACCGCTCGCCCAGGTCGCCGTTCGCCCACGGCTCTGGCTCTAAGAACGAGTTAATCGGCGGGATAATCCAGTGCCCGTATTCGTGCGTCAGCTCGCGCACCCATTCCTGGAGCGGCACGCGCTCGCTCAGGTCATAAAGGTAAATCAGGTTCTGTTGCTGTTCCGCGCCCGCCTTGCCTTCGGTCATCAAGAACACCCGGAGCAGGCGATTGTAGCGGAGGGGATGGTCTAACCCCAGCCTTTCATGCGCCAGCGTATAACAGTCCAGCAACAGGCGGCAGGCGCGCTCGGCATACGAGTAAAGCGTTTGACGCTGCGCGTAGACCTCTACCAAGGGAGTAGGGGGACTGCCTTCCAAGACGCCCTGCACGCGGTAGGCGAACGCCGCCTTATGGAGCGGGTCCTCCACAGGCGTCGCCAAGGGCGCAGGTGAACCGAGAACTTTGTACCGATTCGATAACAAGAACATCTTCGATACCTTTTAGCCGGATGTGCTACGTTGAGGAAAGAGAATCTCGAGAGAACCGCCTTCGGCGAGACGGTACCCGTAAAAATCGCAGCGATTAACGGACCTGCGTCACACAGCACCATTCATTCGCTCCTGAAGGAGTTGGTTGGCGATTTCGTTCCTCGCAACCTCCCCTGACCTGTCTGCCCCAGGCGAGCCTTGCAAGCGAACCTGCCCTAAATGAGGCTTAAGTCGCTCATAGAGAGTCGGCTCCCCTTGCTGGGCGGGAGTCTCAGGCAGCACGATAATCCGAACACGCTTCCGCCGCAGCTCAGGTCGCTGCGCCGCAATCTCTTCGAAAACGCCTTCCAGAACTTCAGTTGCGGTCATAAGGCAATAATACCTGACCAGTACTCACGAGCGGCATAACCACATCTCGCACCCGTTTTCATATCACGCTCACTGCCAGCAGCCACGACTCAAGGCAGTCGGGCGCGTGGGCGAGGCGTTGCAGCTGCGGATGGCGCGGCAGCGCGTTGCGCAGGATTTGCAGCGCGCTGCCATAGTCGCCGTAGGCGTAGGCGCGCAGTGCGTCGGAAAGCTCGGGGTGCTCGCGCAGGCGCGTGGCAATCGCTTTCTCGATGAGCCGGTCGCGTCGCGGCTCGTCTGCCGTGAGCAGTGTGTAGAACGAGTCGTAGCGCTCCAGCAAGCAGGCGACGCTCAGCGCAATCTGCTGGCGTGCCAGTGCGGACTGTGCCTGCGCCATGGCGCGCAGCAGTCGCTCGATATCGCGCTCGTCGCCGTGTCGTGCCAGTGCGCGGGCTAACGGCGCAATCACGGCAGGTTCTGTCTCGCGTTCCAAGCGCATCCGCAGCAGATGCGCAAGGTGTGAATCGTGCGGCAGCGTTGCAATCGCCATCGCCGCGTCCGCCCGGACATCCGCATGCTCCGATTCCAGCCAGCGGGCGAGGCGCAGGGTATCTACTTGCTCCTGCGCCACGAGCGGGTCGGCGTGTTCGAGTGCGGCGGCAATCGCCTCCAGCAGGCTGGACTGCTCTAAGGGGCCCGGCGCGCGCTCCAGCCTGTCCAGCAGGGCGGGCAAGGCGCGCGGGTCGGCAATCCGCCTAAGGGCTTGGATTGCCGCAATCCGCGCCTCGATACGTTCGGCGTCGAGCAGAGTGGTCAGCTCTTCCGTCGCGTCGGGACTGCCGATTGCGCCCAGCGCTTCGGCGGCTTCGAGCGCGAGGTCGCTGGCGGGGTCTTTGAGGACTTGGAGCAACGCGGGCACAGCGCGCGGGTCGCCAATCGCCCCCAGCGCCTTGGCGGCTTCGCGGCGCACCTCAGGAGTCGGGTCGCGCAACGCGCTAATCAGCTCCTCCACCGCCAGCGGGGTCTTCTCTTCGGCTAACGTACGCACGGCGTTCAGGCGCGTGGCGACATCCGCCTGCCCCCGCAACTGGCGCATTGCACGCCAGCCCCGCGGACGCG
>JAOAES010000320.1 GCA_026416655.1 Fimbriimonadales bacterium | reverse complement strand
CGCCCTCGCCCAGTCGCGCCCCACGCCACACACCATCGCGATACTGGAGCATGGGGAGTTCGTCTTGCTGGAACTGGGCAACCCGCGCGAGGTCGTTCGGTTGCGTCAACTCGCTTGGCAGCAGCGCGAGCGAAGGCGTGGTCGCCGTCGCGCCGCTATCCAGCGCCATCCAGCAGGTCATTTTCGGCGACCAGATGAGTCCGAACAGAAGCAATACGAGAGCGCCTCCCCAAAACCACCACCGCTTCCGCATCGCATTCACCCCAAGGTGGATATTCAAGGTTCAAGCGAAACACAAGGATTCCTGCCGTTAGCGCGCCCCCTCGGTTCTGCAGGTTTCGAGAACCAGCGGCTTGGCTTGCAATCACGCTGGAGCAGGTACAATACCGCCATGAAACGCTTTTTGTCGCTGAGCCTGAGCGTGTTGCTCCTCTGTGCATGGGCGGATCGCGCGCTCTGGATGAGCCGCGCTGAAACGATTACGCCGACCGACCTGCGGGCGCATCTGGAGTTTCTCGCTTCCGACGAGCTGGAAGGGCGCGACACCCCTTCGCGCGGGCTGGATTTAGCAGGCATGTATATCGTATCGCACTTGCAGCGCTGGGGAGTGAAACCTGCGGGCGAGAACGGCACCTATTACCAGCCGCTGAACTATCGTGTCGATACGGTCAACACGGGCGAGAGCCGCATCCAGATTGGGGGGCGCAGCTTCGAATATGGCGTGGGCTTCGTGGCACGCCCTATCGCATTGAACGCCAGCGCGCCGATGGTCTATGTCGGCTACGGCTGGTCGAACCCCCAAAAGGGCATAGACCCCTATGCGGGGCTGGATGTGCGCGGCGCGGTTCTCATTGTGCAGGCAGGCTATCCGAAAGAGGTCGTTGAACTGGGCTTCGATGCGGCGGCGCAGGCGGGCTGGCTCTCGCCTGAGCAGAACGCCGAGCAGAAGGGCGCGCTGGCAATCCTGCGCATCGACCCGACCGACATGGGGCGAATTGAGCGTATCGCGCGGATGTGGAGCCAGCGGCGCGGCGTGGAGGGACTGCAGACCCAAAGCAACATCCCCCTCATCGTCGCCTCGCAGCCCCTGCTCGAAGCGATTTTCGCAGGCGAGAAACTTTCCGCCGCGGAGCTAATCCAACGTGCGGAAAGCGGCGAGCCTGCGCCCCCCTTCGCGCTCAGCGCGGGGAAGCGAATCGCCATCAATCTCAGCGTGCAAACCCAGAAAGAGATTGCTCGTAGCGTCATCGGCGTGATTGAAGGCTCTGACCCGACGCTCAAAAACGAGTACGTGTCGCTGGGAGCGCACTTAGACCACGTGGGCGTGGCGCGCAGCGGCGAGGACCGCATCTTCAACGGCGCAGACGACAACGGTTCCGGTAGCGTCGCGCTGCTTGAAATCGCCGAAGCGTTCGCCACCGGACCCCGCCCGAAACGCTCGGTCCTGCTCCTCTGGTACGCCGGCGAAGAAAAAGGATTGCTCGGCTCGCGCCTGTTCGTGGAGCGACCGACCGTGCCCCTGCAGAACATCATCGTGAACCTCAACATGGACATGGTGGGACGCAGCAAACAGCCGGGCGATACGAACCCCCGCAACCGCTACCTGTCGGGACCGAACGAAATCTATGTCATCGGTCCGAATGTCGCCAGCCCCGACCTGGGCAAAATCCTGAACACGGTGAACGACCAGTACCTGAAGCTCACGCTGAACCCGATGTACGACTCGCTGAACCACCCGGAGCAGCTCTACTTCCGCAGCGACCACTACAGCTTCGTATCCAAGGGGATACCCGCGATTTTCTTCTTCAGCGGTCTGCACGAGGACTATCATCAGGTCTCAGACTCGGTCGACAAGATCGACTTTGAGAAGATGGCGCGGGTGGCGCGCACCGTGTTCGGCTTGGCGTGGGAGCTGGCGGACTCGCCTGAGCGTCCTGCACGAGTGAATCTGGAGAATTTGCAGCGACGGCGATGAAACCGGATGCAGAGGCGTTTGCGCAGGCGGCGGAGGCGTTGCAGTGCGCGCTGCAACGCCTGCATATCCCCTTTGACTGGGCGCACTTCGCGTGGGAGGGGATATTACCGCTGGAGTATAAGGAGCATGCGGGCGACGCGCCTGGGATGGGCTGGCGTGGAGTGAAGCGCTATAGCCTCGGACGCCCGCCCTACATCGACGCGCGGTTCGCCCTGCGTTATTTCGAGATTGAACCGGATGGCTACTCCAGCCTGGAGAAGCATGCGCATGTGCATTTAGTGGTCGTGATACGCGGGCGCGGGCGCGCGTTGGTGGGCGAGCGTGTGTTCGAACTCAAGCCGTTCGACATCGTCTATGTGCCGCCGAACACGCCGCACCGCTGGATGAACCCCTACGGTGAGCCGTTCGGATTCCTGTGCCCCGCCGACGCCGAGCGCGACAAGCCACAGCCCGTCTCGGAAGCCGAGTGGCAGGCGTTGAAAGCGAATCCCGAGACCGCGCCATACGTGTTTTAGGGATTGATGCGCAGCGGCTCCTCGCCTTTGCGAATCCAGCCGCGTTGCCGCGCCAACGACTCGCGACCGGGAGGCGTCTGCACGCGCTGCAACTCTTGCTGCAGAATGCGCTCCTGCTGCTGTAGCGCAAGCAGTTCCTGCTCTAACTGCGCCGTTTCCAGACGCAGCTGACGCCACTGCGTGTAGCGTACCACTGTGCGAGGCGTGACGCTCACCGCTAAAAGCAACGCTCCCAGCCAGAGCGCGAGGCTCCAGCCCCAAGTCAACCTCCCTGTTCTCGCCATTCCTCCGCTCCGTTGCCCCTAACTATACCACAGGCTGTAGGCGATTCCTGCAATTTTTACAACGGATTGGGGGGAATTAACCCTAATTTGCGCAGACATAGTTCCAAAAACTCGCATTCGGCGCACGCGGGAATCCACTGTGGGCGCAGCAGCTCCCAGTCCTCGCTCAGAATCTCCGCCACGAGTTGATCCAGCAGCTCGCGGAATTCGTCCAGCGTTTCTTGGCTCACGGGCACGGCGACCTTTTTGTTGGGGCGCAGCGCGTGAATGGCAATTTGCAGAGGGCGGTCAGGGTAGTACTCCTGTACGAGGAGCGCGTAGCAGTGGAGCGCGAAATCGTTGCGCACTTGCTCCTCGTTCACATCGGCGCGTCCGCTTTTGTAATCGATAATCTCCAGCGTACCGTCGGGGTGTTCATCTACGCGGTCGATGCGCCCCATCAGCACATAGCGTCCCATATCGCGGCGGAGCATGCGCTC
>JAOAES010000285.1 GCA_026416655.1 Fimbriimonadales bacterium | reverse complement strand
GGTTGCAGACCTCTACAGGGTGGTGGATTACATCATGACGCTTTCTAAGATGCGCGATGAGCTGGTGCGAAAAATCATTCGCGAGAAGGAGGCTGAGTCGGAGTATCCTCTGACCAGCTTCGAGGAGTTGGCGCTGGAACGGGGCGTGGAGCAGGGGTTGAAGCAAGGCACTGTCCGCTCAATTATTCGGCTTTTGCGCGCTCGTTTCGGCGTTGACGCATCATGGCTGGAGCCTCATCTGATGGAGGTCAAGTCTCTTGATACCCTCGATAACATTCTCAACGAGGCGACTAACGCAGAGAGTATAGAAGTTTTTCTCAGACGCCTGAGCCGTCGGTTGCGCGTCTCACTCAGGCAGCCTCACTCCTGACAGGAATCCTCCCCCTCGCGCCGAAATTCCTCGCGCGAGGAGGTCAACGACGATGCTGCTACATCAAATCATCGAGCGCGGCGCGGCTCGCCATCCTGATAAGCCTGCGCTCATCTTCCGAGACCATACGATTTCCTATGCCCAGTTGTGGGGCGCGGTGAACGCCTTCGCGCGGGGGCTGCGCGAGGAGCTGGACATTCAAGCGGGCGACCGTGTGGGCATTATGCTGCCCAACCTGCCCCAGTTTGTGATTGCCTACCACGCGCTGGGCAGGCTGGGCGCAATCGCTGTGCCCGTGAATCCCCTGCTCAAAGCCCCCGAAATCGCCTACATCTGGAACGACGCGGGCGTCAAAGCCGCAATTACCTTCCCGATGACACTGGAGACCGTGCTGCAAGCCAAGCCCGAAGTCCCCAGCATGCAGACCGTGTTGCTGGTGGGCGCAGAGGGCGAACTGCCCGACGGTGTGCGCCCGTTCGACAGCCTGATGAAACCGCAGGGCGACCCGCTTCCCCCCGCGCCCGTCGGCGAAAACGACCCCGTCGTGTTCATCTACACTTCAGGCACAACGGGCTTTCCCAAGGGCGTGATGCTCTCCAGCGACAACATCCTGTTCGACATCGAGGCGTGTCAGGCGATGCTGGAACTGGAACCCGACGAGCGGTTCCTGACCATCTTGCCCCTGTTCCACTCGTTCGGGCAGACGGTGTGTATGAACTTCTGCCTGTGGCTGGGCGGGACCAGCGTGCTGATGGAGCGGTTTATGCCCCAATCGACGCTGGAAGCCTTAGAGAAGCACAAGATTACGATTTTCCCCGGCGTGCCCGCGATGTACGCCGCGCTGCTGCAAGTGCCCGCCGAGCGCGCGTACGACCTGAGCAGCCTCAAATACTGTGTGTCGGGCGGCGCGCCGATGCCGGAACCCGTGCAACGCGCCTTCGAGGCTCGCTTCAACTGCGCTATTCTGGAGGGCGACGGTCCCACCGAGTGCGCCCCCGTGACCAGCGTGAACCCGCCGCCGCATAAAGGCGTGCGCAAAATCGGCTCCGTCGGGCTGCCCCTGCCTGGTATCGAGATAAAAATCTTCGACGAGAACGACAACGAGCTGCCCGTCGGCGAAATCGGCGAGATTGTGGTGCGCGGGCGCAACGTAATGCTCGGCTACTACAATAACCCCGATGCCACCGCCGAAGCGATGCGCAACGGCTGGTATCACACAGGCGATATGGCCAAGTTCGACGAGGACGGCTACCTGTATATCGTTGACCGCAAGAAGGATATGATTATCGTGGGCGGGATTAATGTGTACCCCAGCGAGGTGGAGCGCGTGCTGATGGAGCATCCCGCCGTCGCGCTGTGCGCGGTGATTGGCAAGCCCGACCCAGAGCGCGGCGAGGTACCGATTGCTGTGATTGTGCCCAAGCCCGACGCGCAGCCCGACCCGCGCGAGATTATCCGCTTCGCCCGCGAGCGATTGGCGAACTTTAAAGTGCCGCGTGAGGTGATTTTCCGCGCCGAGCTGCCGATGTCCAACACCGGCAAGGTGCTGAAACGCCTGCTGAAGAAAGAACTGGAGCTCGAAGGTTAAGAGCTGCCCTCCCCGCCAACTCACACGGAAGCGAGGCTGTGGGGAGGGCACTCTTGCGCTGCGACTCCCCGTCCTTGCCGCGGCAGCAGGACACCAGAGTCGGCACGGTATAATTAAGCCGTTGCTGGCATTCGCTGGCAAAAGCCCCGATTCGCACGGGAGATTACAGGAGGTTCGATATGCGTGTTGGTATTTTGACGGGCGGGGGCGACTGCCCGGGTTTGAATCCTGCGATTCGGGGCGCGACGCTGCGCCTGATCCGAGACGGGCATACTCCAATCGGTATCCTGCAGGGCTGGAAGGGACTGATTGAGGGCTTGACCGTTCCGCTCACCGACGAGCGCGTAGATGAGATTATTCGCGAAGGCGGCACGATTCTCGGCACTTCGCGCACGAACCCGTTCAAGGACCCCGCCGACCTGCAACGGCTGTTAGAAAATATCGAGGACTTCGGTTTCGGCGCAATTATCGCGATTGGCGGCGAGGATACGCTCGGCGTCGCCCGACGACTCTACACGGAACACGACGTGCGCGTGGTCGGCGTGCCGAAAACGATGGATAACGACCTTGGCGGAACGGATTTCACCTTCGGCTTCGACAGCGCGGTTTCAGTTGCAGTGGAGGCGATGGATCGACTGCGCGACACCGCAAAATCGCACGCCCGCATCATCGTGCTGGAGGTGATGGGGCGACACGCGGGCTGGGTCGCCCTCTATGCGGGCATCGGCGGCGGCGCAGACTGGATTCTCATCCCCGAAGTCCCTGTCGATCTAAACGCGATGTGCCATCACCTGCAACAGGTCTATCACGGGGGCAAGCGCTACGGGCTGGTGGTGGTCTCAGAGGGCGTCGAGTTGCCGTTCGGCGGGACAGATGAGCCTGTGCAGACCGACGATTTCGGGCACAGGGTGCTGAAAGAGCGCGCTGTCGGCTCGCGTGTAGCACGCTACATCGAGGAGATTACAGGCATCGAGACACGCGACGCCGTGATTGGACATATCCAGCGTGGGGGACCGCCGACGGTGTTTGACCGCGTGCTGGCGACACGGCTGGGGTTGAAAGCGGCGGAACTGGTGAGCACGGGGCAGTTCGGGATGCTCGCCGCGCTGCGCGGCGTGGAAATCGTCGCCGTGCCACTGGAGGAAGCGCTGCGCGAGCCGAAACTCGTGCCCTACGAACTGTACGAGGAGGCGCGGCAGATTTTTCAGCGCGTCGCCCTACAACCACAGCGCGGCGGAGCGGGTTAGATAGACCCAGCCGTCTGCTGAGCGCTGACGCAACTCGCTGACAAGCGCCTGGACGACCAGCGGATGATAACGCGCGCCGATGCCCTGCTTCAGCACTGCCGTTGCGGCATCGGCGTCGGCGTTCTCGGCGATGCGAAGCCAGTCGTCAAGCGCGCTGAGGATGTGCGCGCTCAAAGGCGCGTCGGGATTCTCCTTGTAGACCACATGGTGCAGTCGCACGATGGACGCAACGCGCCACAAGCCCGGAATCTGTTCGGCAATGGACGCACTGATTTCGGCGTGGCGGTTTAGCAAGGCGCGCTCGGCAGGCGTCGGTGCTGTCGGCTTGTTCAGAATCGAGTAGGGAATGGCGACCATCCCGATGTCGCGCAGATAGACGGCGAGTTCCAGTCGCCGCCGTTCGTGCAGGGGCAATCCCAATCGCATCGCGACGGCGTTCGCTATCTCCGCCAGCGGCTCCGACCTGCCGTACCGCCCCTGTGTGCGCAGTTCAACGAGTCGGGCGAATGCCCGCAACCCTTCACACCGCCAACGATGGAGCCGCGCAGGCGCCGCGACGAAAGCGTAGTACGCCAGCGCCAGAAGCGAACCGATGACCGTCAGAACTGCCCACCACGCGCCTTCCATCTTATGTTCTCGCTCCTGCGGTGCGACGCTGCTGCCACTCCTGCACCACCTGCTTAAAAGTGGACACGACTTGCGGGTCAAACTGTGTGCCTGCGCCCCGCTCCAGCTCGGCGAGGGCTTCTTCTAAGGTCAACGTGCGCCGATGGGGGCGGTGCTGGTTCGGCGACTCGCCGCCAATCATCGCGTCAAAGGCGTCTACCACCGCAATCACCCGCGCCTCCAGCGGAATCTGCTCGCCTTTGAGTCCGAAAGGATAGCCTTTCCCGTCGGGACGCTCATGGTGCATCGCAATCCAGGGGATAATCGGCGAGAGGAACGGCGTATCGCAGAGGATCTCCGCGCCGAGCTGGGGATGTTTTTTGATTTCCTGCCACTCTTGGGGGGAGAGCCGCGCGGGCTTATTGAGAATCTGCTCATCCAGCACGGTTTTGCCCAAGTCATGGAGCAACGCGGCTTCGTAGACGAGTTCACAGCGTTCGGGAGGTAAGCCAAGCCGTTCAGCGACGCGGCGCGCCCACTGCGACACCCGCTGCAAGTGCCCCCCTGTGTAGGGATGCGCGCGCTGCACTAGGAAACCGAGGCTGCGAATGGTCTGCTGATACAGTTCTTGCTGACGCGCCGCGATGACGAACGCCTGCCGCAGTGCGAGGTAAGGCGCTAATACGCCAAGCAGTCCCGTTGCGCCGTACGCCGCCAGCGCCGCGGTAATCAGGAACGAGATCGGGGTCATCAGCGCGATGTCGCGTGGCAGGCTGAGCAGTGTCTGCCCGAGAACCCAACGCACGCGCACCCCCTCGGCAATCGCCACCGTCACGCTGACTAAAAGCGTGTTCACAATCATGTACATTAGCAAACTCAGGATCAGGATCACGAGGGTTTGCCATCCCACGGGGCTTACCGGCTCGCCCTGAATCTGGGCAACCATGAGTCCCGCTGCCCCAGCACTGGGGACACTCTGAACCGTGTTGGTGAACGCCCAGCGCAGCCGCGTGTTCTTGAGCTGCGCCGTAAGCACTCCAGCGGCAAGCGAGATGACGGCGTCGAGCCAGACCCCGAACTGCCACCCATAGATGATAATCGCGGCGATGACGACAGGCGTACTGACACTGAACCAAAGCCCGCGATCGCTGTACTCCGGGCGCAGGGGATAGCGTATCAGCAACAGCTCCGCAAAAATCGCGAGCGCAACGATACCCGTGAAGACGCCCAGCTGGTGCTGCTGCACCAGTGGGACTCCCGCCCAGAGCAGCAGCCCCGCCGATGCCATAGCGAGGCTGAAGAACCAGAGCCAAAACCGCTTCCGCTTGCTCATCCGAAATTGGGTACCAGGCAAGGCAAGCACACCTACCCTCGTTTACTCCAGTCAGGCGCCGATTACGGAACCTGAACCGTTTCGTGCGGGCGCTCGAGGGGATCGTCCCATCGGTTCGGGTAATACACCCGCTTTGCACTGGCGACAGACATCATCGCCACGATCATCGCCATGAGAATGAGCCACCGTTTCATCGACTGTCCCTCCTGCATTATTTGAAGTGGTCAGCCGCTCCTCACGGGTCGCTCCGCTCCGGCTTGCCTTGCCTGCTGGGGCGCATACAAGATGCACCCCAAACCGTTTCAGCTGGCGTTCGACTGCGCTGCCTCGTTGACAGGCATCGATGCAACGGCTTCTGCCGGCATCTCAATATCGCACGGAAACGCCGACACGCGCCGATTCACGGCGTCCAGCGTCGCCAGCCCGACAGCGCGCAGCAGGTCTTGGCGTATCAGTGCGCTGCCTACCAGCAGGTCTTCGCCTTGGTCGCGCACCGCGCTCACCAGCACGACCGCCACGGGGTAGCCGCCTACCACCGTCGTGGTCGAGACATCTTCCAGTCCGAACCGCTCGCACAGTCCGTGCGCTGCCTCGACCGCCCGCAGCGTTGCGGACGCCACAAGGCGCGGGATTTGCGTGCTGGAGCGCACACCGGACGCCACGCCGCGAAATAGCGCGCCGTTGCGTTCCAGAAGCACTGTGACCACAGCGCGCGTGCCTTCATGGGAGAGTTGCACGTCCTGCCAGCGTAGGCGCAGGGGGTCAAGGGGCTTCGAGGCGCTCCCCTTCTGAGCAACACTCACCTTACGATGATCAATATGAATTCCAAAATGCGCCAGCAGAGCCGACTCGACGTCGCGCACAGCCTGCTTCGGATTGCGATCCGCCTCCACCAGCAGGTGGATCTCCTGAATCAGACCGCTCTCATCCGCGATAACTCGTGCGCCGCAGACGCCGCGCAGCTCCCTTAGTACAGCCTCAATTTGTGTAGCGCTGTGTCGTCGCTCTGGCATGACTCCGCCTCCATCTGGCAAAAGTCGCTTCCTGCTCACCCTCACGAGTCATGCCAACGGGGGTTGCCATATTATACTCCCAGCGGCGCAGGAATCCTGCAAGAATTTCGGGGAATCGGGGTTAAATTCCCGTAAAATCGTCCAAATCGGAAACTTTCCCCTTATTGAATCGTATAGTCCACAATCACCCAGTCGCCGTTTTTCGGGACGAGATAGATAAACGCGCTGCCTTGCGCGAGGTAGCACTGCAAGTGTATGTCCACACGCGCCCCCTCACTGGCGTTGGGATGTTTGAGGTCGCCAGGGTTCTCGATTACATCCACCAGGCTCACTTTCTCGATGTGCCCCAGTATCGGCATCTTCTCTTCAATCACTTTTTTGGGGTCGCGCTTTTCTTTGGGCACAGCGTCTGTGTCCAGCAGTTTCGCCGCCTCGTCGAACTTGTTGAGGCGGATATACTCCATGAACTGCATCGCCTTGGCGACATACGGCGGTTGGCGCATCGCGCTCACTATCGGCGCGAGCGCCATCACGGCAAACACCGCAACCAGCGCGATAAACAGGATAAAGACCCAGTGTATCTTGCCCAAATGCCTTCGCGTTCGCATACGCACGAATTGTACCTGATAGCGGTTATCGCCTCGCCAGGCGCGGCGCACCGGGCAGCACGATTGCCTGAGCCGGCGGTTCGATTCCGACCTGCAGCGTTGTATCGGGCTGCGCGTATTCGTTTCGGATGAAGCCCCACGCCAGAATCGCGCCGCCAAGCGCGGGAGAGCGTAGCGCGCCTGTAATCCAGCCGGCGTCGGGGCGGTCGGGCGCAGCCAGCATCGCGCCGCGCGGGGGAACTGCGCTGCCCTCCACACGCAAGGGAACCCATGTGCGGTTGGTGTGTCCCCGCGCATGGATGCGCATCAGCACCTCCTGCCCAACATAGCAACCTTTGGTGTAGCTGATGTGGCTGCGCACGAACGGCTCGCCCAGCTCGGCGGCGAGGGTGCGCTCGGCGTAATCCACGCCGACTTTGGGAATTCCCGCCTCATAGCGCAACACTTCGGCAAGGGCATCGTCGATAAGCAGGCAGTCGGTGGCAATCAGCGCGGTCTGGAACTCCTCCATCACCGTGTAGGGAACCAGAATATCGTAGCCGCCGAAGCCTGTACGGTCGTTTGTAATCAGGCGCAGTTCGGCTTTCTGCCAGATTCGGGTGCGGTGAGCGAGCGGCGTATCCGGCGGCGGTTCCAGTCCCAGCTCCTCCAACACTTCACTGGCTGAACCGCCCTGAATGCTGATTAGCCCCAGCTCCTCTTGCAAGGGCATGAGCGTCACATCGTCTAAAATAATCGCCTCGCTGAGGCGTGCCGCGATATCGCCCCATGTTTCGGCGGGCAGCACAAGCAGGTAGCCGTCCTCCGCTTCCAACACATAGCCGTCGGAGAGCAACTGCCCCGTCGGCGTGCAGAACGCAGTGTAGACGCCCGTGCCCTCCGTGAGGGGACGCAGGTCGTTGGTCGTCTGCCCTTGCAGAAAGCGCAGGCGGTCAGAGCCGATGACGCGAATCAGCCCCGAATCGCTTAAATCCAGCCAGCCGGCGTGCTCGGCGACCTGCTCGTAGGTGGCGTTCATGCGTTTTCGCCCTCCGCTTGGCGTTTGCGTCGCCAGCCCGGTTCACCCCACTTCACATCCTCCACGCCCGCGCGATGGTTCGCCACCCGCGCCATCACAAACAGCAGGTCGCTCAATCGGTTGAGGTACTTGATAATCGCAGCGTTGACGGTGCTGATGTGGCTCAGATGCACGACCTGCCGCTCGGCACGGCGGCACACCGTGCGGGCGAGATGCAGATAGGCGGAGGCGGGCGTCCCCCCCGGCAAAATGAACTGGCGCAGTGGCTCTAACTCTTCTTCAAAGCGGTCGATAGCCTCTTCCATCGCCGTGATGTGGCGTTCCTCGATGCTCTGGAACTGCGCGGCGCGTTCGGGCGGCGCGGCTAACTCCGCGCCGATGTCGAACAGCTCGTTCTGGAACTTCTCCAGCAGGGCATCGAGGTCGGGCAGTTCGTGTAGATAGCAGCGCGCCACACCGAGTACTGCGTTCAGTTCATCCACAGTGCCGTAGGCGTCCACGCGCGGATCGTCTTTGGGCACGCGCTGCCCGCCAATCAGCCCCGTCTCGCCCGTATCCCCCGTTCGCGTGTAGATGCGCATACGGAGAGTGTACCCTACGAATCTTGAGGCAAGGCGCACACGCTTTCCAGCTTCGTGAGCCAGTCGTTGAAGTGAGGACACCGTGCCCGAATAGTTGGAAGCCCAATCGCCTGAACAATCTGGTTGGTGTGGAGGACTTTCTGGTATCTGGGGCACACGCTTGCGATAAGGTGCGACGGGGGACTCTGGTCGTTAATATCTTCGGGGTTGACTTTTGCATGCTTGGTTAGCTGTGCTGCTGTCGCTCTCGATTGGATAGCTTGGAGACGCTGTACCAGGATGGATACATCTGCAAAAAGCAACGCCTCCAATTCATAAAGCGATAAATAGGGTATGAAGCGAGGGTCATTAATGTCTTGTGCCCAAGCTTGTTCTATCGTTTGAACTTGAAGAAGGGGCGATTGCAGAGACCGTGCTGCTTGCTTTGCGGGAAAGTCATCGGCGATTCTATAGTAGTCAGCGATTGTGGTGACGGCATGCGCGGCTGAGTTCCCTAAGAGTTTAAATATTTGGTCGCGCCATTGAAGATAGGGCACATAACCGCCTTTGTAAGCTTGCCCACTCACTTCGCGCCGCGTCTTGACGATGACGGGGATACAGAAGCAACTCTGTCCCAGATGCGGTTGGAGAATATCCGAGACGAATCGTTGCTCAGTTTGTCCCTCGACGAGGAAGTAGAGGTACTTCATCGTGGGGGCTGCCCCCCAACGAGGTTCTTTTCCCACAGCTCGCCCATCGCATAGTCTTCAAGCCAGACTTCCAGCGGTTCCCGTGTCAGTCGGCGGAAAGTCGAGCCTTCCTCGCCGCGCTCCACGACGACGATTTCTTCAGGCGCGAAGTTATCCAGTAGCAGAGGGGATTGCGTGGAGACGATAACCTGCGTCTCCGTGGCGGCGGAGCGCAGGGCGGCGGCAAGCAATCGAATTGCCTGAGGATGTAGCCCCAGCTCAGGCTCATCCAGCAGAATTGTAGACGGCAACCATTCGGCGGGTAGGTGGAACAGTGTCATCAGACAGATATAGCGCAATCCCCCGTCGGAAAACGCCTGCGGCGAGAATACGGCGTCGCGTCCGCGCTCTCTCCAGCGGAGCATCGTACGCTCATGTTCCAGCGGCTCCAGCACAAAGTCGCCGAAAAAGGGCAGCGCGAGTCTAATCGTCTCAATCAGCTGCTGATATCGCTCAGGATACCTCCGCTGCAAGCGCAAGAGCATTGCCGCGAGGTTCCTACCGTCGGCGTGAAGCGTCAGGTTGTCACCATAGTACACGCGCTGTTTTACCGGCGCAGACTCTGAAGTGTCGTGAAAGTGATATACTTTATATGAGTTCATACACTTCAGAACATGGTAAGCCACACCTCGCTGAAGCTTGTCCGATGAGAGCGAGAGCTGCTTCAGAATGCTTTGAGTCCCTCCAACATTGTAGGGAACTCGGTATGGCTGAGCGTGTCGCTGTTTATCGTGCAAGCCTACCTCTTCCGTCGCAATTATCAAGGTGTCCTGCGCGGACGGAACGAGGGTACAAGCATAGATGTTTACAAGTTGGTGACGCGCACCGTGAGGTCTGAAGTGGATTTGAACATCTATTGCGTTTGTCATCCTCCGTCCGTAGTGCAGGAGGGCGTCTGCGCCGCCTGCGCGGGCGACATACTCCGTCAACCCATCATCCACGATCGCACGCAGCAACTCGAACAGGCGCAGTAGGTTCGACTTGCCTGAGCCGTTGGAACCGATAAGCACATTAATTTGCCCCAGCTCGATCTGCGCCTGTTTGATGGAGAGAAAACCCGAGACATCAAGTCGCTCAATAGCAGGTTTCACAGTTAGATTATACTCAGGGGCGGCTATTTCAGTTTCACCGCCATCAGCACCCCATCGCGTAAAGGCAACAGGCTAACTGCGAAGTCCCCGTCCTCCGTGAGCAGGCGCGTGAGTTCGCGAATGCCCTGTGTGGCGGCGGAGGTATCCGAGTCGTCCCAGATACGCCCGCTCCAGAGCATGTTATCGTACAGCGCGACGCCGCCCACGCGCAGGTGTTGTTTAACCACCGACAGCGAGGCGGGGTAGCCGTCCTTGTCGATGTCGCAGAAGATGATGTCATACTCGCCGCCGACCTGCTGCAGCGTCTGCACCGCCTCGCCGACATGGAACTGCACAATGTTGAGCAGATCCAGCCCGCGCAGGAAGTCCTGCGCCTGCCGCGATAGCCCCTCGTCCCACACCACATGATGCACCTCGCCGCCGCCGTTCTCGCGCACGGCTAAGGCGAACCACGCGGTGGAGTAGCCGAACCCGCTGCCGAGTTCGAACACGCGCGTTGCACCCGTCAGGCGGGTCAGCGTATAGAAAAACTGTCCCACGACCGGTCCCACGATGGGGAAATCCGTCGCTTTGGCGTGCGCCTCCATCGCCTGCAGAATCGCAGGGCGCGGGGGAACCAGCGACTCTAAATAGGCGGGAAGTTGCGGGTGATAAAGCTCCCGACTCGGCTGGTCGACGCGCCTCAAGCGACCGCGGCGTTGCCCCTGCTGTTCCTGAAAGTTAGCTGCCTCGCGTCGGGCGACTTCGAGGGTCGCCCCCAGTTCGCTCAGCACGCGCGCTGCCAGACCCTCCTCCTCGCGAATCAGACCCAGCAGCAGATGTTCCGTGCCGATGGAGCCGCTGTTCAGGCGTCGCGACTCGTCGTAGGCGAGTTCGATTACCCGCTTTGCACGCTCGGTCAGGTGCATTTCCACGCCGTAGCGCGCCTCACCGCGATTGACACGGTGTTCGACTTCGTCGCGAATACGCTGCAGGTTCATCCCCATCCGAACCAAAATCCGCGCTGCTGTGCAGTCCGAATCACGCAGCAGCCCCAGCAACAGATGCTCCGTGCAGACCCATGTTGTGCCCAGCCGTTGCGCCTCTTCCTGCGCGTAGAAAATCACCTGCCGCGCCCGTTCTGTAAAGCGTTGCCACACCATCCCCTACCTCCTCAGAACCCCAGCGGCAATCCGCCGCCAAGACTGCGAATTAGTTCTGTGCCCCGTGCGCCTATCGCGAAATATTTGCGAATGCCGTACTGCTCACACACGCGCGTCAGTTCCTCATCGGCGCGGGCGAATCGGGCGTCGAGGTCGCTCTGCGC
The DNA here is from genome assembly GCA_026416655.1 of Fimbriimonadales bacterium. GTDB lineage: Bacteria > Armatimonadota > Fimbriimonadia > Fimbriimonadales > GBS-DC > GBS-DC. The sequence goes on along the minus strand of JAOAES010000285.1, from coordinate 16,030 downwards.
CGAGCCGAGCATGCTCGTCAATCCGCTCAAGTCGTTCTCGATAAGGCTTTTCTCAATCTGCGTGATGGAGGTGATATACTGGCTCAGTCCCGTGAAGTAGGCGTCGGCTAAGGTCTGACATTCGGTTGGCGGGGGCACGCTCTTGAAGTATTGCATCAGTTCCGCCCACTCGCGCTGGCGTTGCTGATACCCTTGGCGCAGTTTCTCGCGTTCGCGCTCGTAATCGGCTTCGGCTTTGTCGAAATCACCTTGAGCGACGCCGCTCATCGCCGCTGCGCGTGCCACCATCGCCTGCACCAGCATGCTCATCACGGGGGCAACATTGCGCTCCATTCGCTGGCGTCGCTCCTCCGTGCGGCGCAGATGCTCCAGCCAGTCCACGACATGTTTGGGGGGCTGCTTCGGGGCTTCCGCTTCCACCACGCTGGGACCCTCTATCTTGGGCGGCTGCGCCTCCAGCACGCTCGGACCCTCCACTTTAGGCGGTTGCGCTTCCAATATGCTCGGACCTTCGGGTTTTTTGACATTTGCCTGCGTAATTAACCCCGACTGCGTGCCCACCACGAACGCCAGCGCCATCAGCAGCAACACCCCCACGCCGACGCCAAGCCACTTCGCTTTGGAGCGGTTCTGTGTGGGGGGCGTCATCGGCGCAACGGTGCGTTGAGGCGTTGCAGAACTCAGAGGACGCCCACACCCCATGCAGAAATTGGCGTTCTCAGGCGCGACCGCGCCGCAGTAAATGCATTTCATTCCCGAATCCCTCCGCTGGGTTAGACAACAGAAGTATACCCCGCGTTCCGACGCAGTGTTTCAGGTACACTTGTAGACATGCGTACACGCCCCGAACGCCGTCCCATCCGCGCGCTGGATGAGCAGCTGGTGAACCGTATCGCCGCGGGCGAGGTGGTGGAGCGTCCCGCCGCCGCGCTAAAGGAACTCATCGAGAACGCCCTCGATGCCGGCGCAGTGCGAATTGAGATTGAGGCGGCGATGGGCGGGCGCAAGCTGATTCGAGTGCGCGACGACGGCATCGGCATGACGCGCGAGGACGCCCTGAACGCCCTACAGCGCCATGCCACCTCCAAAATCGCCTCCGACGCCGACCTGAATCGCATCAGCACGCTCGGCTTTCGCGGCGAGGCGTTGCCCAGCATCGCCAGCGTGAGCCGTATGGAAATCCTCACCCGCGCCTTCGAGGAAGACACGGGCACGCACATCGTGGTGGAAGGGGGCGAACTCAAGAGCGTGGAGGAGGTCGGCGCGCCGATTGGCACGACGATTACCGTGCGCGACTTGTTTTATAATGTGCCTGCCCGCTTGAAGTTTCTTAAGACCGTACCCACCGAGCTGGGGCATATCGTGGAGACCGTGACGCGCTACGCCTTCGCCTATCCCGATGTGTCGTTCCGCCTCGTGCATGAGCGTCAGGAGCTGATTTTCACGCCCGGCAACGGCGATTTGCTCACGGCGGTCGCATCCATCTGGGGGCGCGAAACGGTGCAGGGCATGGTGGAGGTGGACTACGAGCGCGACGGCGTGCGCGTGTGGGGGTTGATTGCCCCGCCACACCAGACGCGCCCCACGCGCCAGCACCAGTATTTCTTTGTAAACCTGCGCCCGGTGCGCAACAAGACGCTCACCGCCGCGCTGGACGAGGCGTACAAGAGCCTCACGCCCGAAAAACGCTACCCCGCCTGCGTGCTGCTGGTGGGCTTAGACCCGCGTCTGGTGGATGTGAATGTGCATCCTGCCAAGATCGAGGTGCGCTTCGCGCGAGAGCAGGCGGTGTTCGAGGCGGTGGTGAACGCAATCCGCGCTGCGCTACTCCAACACGGAATGATTCCGAGCGCGCTGCCCCCGACCGCGCCCCGCCGTGAGGTCATCACGCCTCCCCGCATGCCCGACACGGAGACGATTCATCAGATTCTGATGCAGCGGGCAGGACTCAGTAGCACGGACAGTCCTGTCCGTGCAGAAGAACAGGGCGCGGGAACCGCGCCCGTGCGTAGCGTCGGCGTCCCGCCGACGGATATTGCCTGGGGTTCTCCAACAGATGTCGTCGGCGAGACGCCGACGCTACGCCCAGAACAAGCGGATGTCGTCGGCGGGACGCCGACGCTACGCACGGGCGAGGACGCCGTCGTACCGAGCCTGTTAGGCGATGAACCCCTCTCCACCGCCCACCTCCCCTTCGCTCACCTGCTGGACGACCTGCAAATCCTGGGACAGGTGCAGAACACCTACATCGTCGCCGCTACGCGGCAGGGGCTGGTGCTGATCGACCAGCATGTCGCCCACGAGCGCGTGCTGTACGAGCAACTCTGTCGCGAGCGGGGCGCGCTGCCCATCCCCAAGCAACACCTGCTCACGCCCGAAACCCTGCAACTCAGTCGCCGCGACGCCCTGCTGCTGCACGAGAAGCTCCCCGAACTGCAGGCAATCGGCTTCGAACTGGAGCCGTTCGGTCAGGATGCATTTCTGATTCGCGCCGTGCCCGCCGCGCTCAAGGGCGACCCTGTGCAGACCCTGCGCGATATCGTCGATGAACTGGTGGAACTCTCGGTGAGTAAACGCCTACCCGTCGCCCGCGAGCAAATCTGGATCACGACCTCCTGCAAGCTCGCCGTGAAAGCGGGCGACCCGCTCAGCCTGCCCGAAATGCACAAACTCATCGAAGACCTCGCCCGCACGGAGAACCCCTACCTCTGTCCGCATGGACGCCCGATTACCATCACGCTCAGCTGGGGCGATATCGAGAGGCGGTTTAAGAGGAGTTGACCCGTTGGAACTGTGTCAGCACCGTGATATTGCTTTTAGGTATAATCCGGCGATGAAACCCACCGCTCCCCTTGCCGAGTTAAATGGTGCGGCGTTTCGCGCATGGCTCGAGTCCATGCAAGTCGCCGCCCAACGCCTGTACGAGGAGAAGCGCGCCCAGCTGACTCAACTCACCCCAGTGGAGTCACTCGCCATCTATCTCGACTTGTGGCAGACGGGCGCACCGCACTTCGACTTTCAGAAACCTTCGGAATACCAGCTGCGTCTGCAAAAAATCTATCGGCGGATGCTGGAGGCGCGCCATGATGACCGCCTTGCAGGAAGCTGCGATTGATGTCGGCTCCTTCTTGGAGGGAGCGCACATCCCCTATGTCCTCATCGGTGGCTTCGCAGTGCAACACTGGGGCGAGCCGCGCACCACGCGCGACATCGATATCGAAATTCTGGTTAGCGAAGAGCATAAGGAAGCCGTCTTTCGGAAAATCCTGGAGCGGTACCGCCCTCGTTATGACGACGCGCTGGAGTTCGCTCTCCAGCAGCGTGTGCTGCTTATCTACGCAAGCAACGGCGTGCCTGTAGACATCGCTCTGGCGGCACCAGGCTACGGCGAGTTGATTGCCCAGCGACGTCAGCTAATCCAAGTCGCCCCCAATCAGCCTATGGTCGCTGTAATCAGTGCGGAAGACCTAATTGTGCATAAATGCCTCGCGCATCGCCCTGTTGACCTGCAAGATGTTGAGTCCATCCTAAAGCGACAACGCGGGAAGCTGGATATCGAATACATTCGCGCTTGCCTTGAGTCATTCGCCCCGTATGTTTGGGAATTTGACCTGGTAGGCGAGTTCGAGCAGTTGCTGAACCGCTCTGAATAACTATGCGCTGGACGCCCGACCAACATGCGGCGATTACGCACGGCGAGGGGCTGTTAGCCGTCGTCGCAGGGGCAGGCTCAGGCAAAACGGGCGTGCTGACCGAGCGGTTCGTGCATCTCGTCGCGGAACGGGGCGTCGAACCAGAACGCATCCTGACCATCACCTTCACCCGCGCTGCCACCGCCGAGATGAAAACGCGCATCATTCGCAAGCTGGAAGCGCGCGGCATGCACGACGCCCGCGCCCGCATCGAAAATGCCTACATCCACACAGTTCACGCCCTGTGCCGCCGCCTGCTACAGGAGAACCCCTTCGAAGCGGGCGTAGACCCCGAACTCGGCGTACTGCCCAAGCCCGCCGCCCACCACCTCAAGCGCGAGGCGTTCCACCGCGCCCTCGCCCAGCTGCTCAAAACACCTCGCGACTTCGAAACCGACCCCTTGATTGACCTCATCGCCGACTATCTGAACCTGGATAGCACGCGCGGCGACCCGCTGGAATCGCTCTACCAGCTCGTGCAAGAGGTCGCCAACGCCGCACGCCACCAGGGAATCGACGCCGATGCCCTGCGCCACTGGCGCGAACATTACCCCGACGCGCGCGTCCTCGCTCAAATAGCTCTCTTCTATGCCGTCCGAGACCTCTTGATTCGCAATCAAAATCTCCGGATCGACGATCCAGAGCTTTTAATCGGCAATCCAGAACTCCATGCTGCTGATCCAGAGCTTTTGATTGCCGATATTGAACTCTGGATTCGCAAAATTAGCCTCTTGATCGACGATCCAGAAACTCTGGACGAGGTTCGTCGGACGCTGCACAGCCTGCTGGACGGATACGACGCCGCTTTGGAGCGCCACGCTCGCGAGGTCAGCCGCGCCCTGCTGGAACTGACGATTGCCTATCTGGACTCCTACGAAACGCTCAAGGAGCGCCACAGCGCGTTGGATTTTGACGATATGCAAATCCGCGCCTTGCAGATGCTGCGCGATTGCGCGACCGTGCGCATGCGGTATCAGCGTCAGTTCCTGTATACGCTGGTGGACGAGACGCAAGATATTGATGGGCTGCAGGCACAGATTATTGACCTGCTATCGGCGGGGGGCAATCTGATGGTGGTGGGCGATGCGCAGCAGTCGATCTATGGCTTTCGCTATGCCGACCCGCGCGTGTTCGAAGCGTGGCAACGGCGCGACGGCGGACGCCTCGTGAGCCTGCAGGCGAACTTCCGCTCGCACCCCGATATTCTGGCGTTCGTGGAGTTGGTGTTTGGGCATTTATGGGGCGCGCGGTTCCTGCGCCTGCAGCCGATGCGCTCGAACACGCCTCCCCGCGGTGAACCGCACGTGCAGGTGTGGCGATTGCTCCGACGCGACTCCCCGCAGGAGGCGACGCTCATTGCCAGTCAGATACGCCACTGGGTGGAGCGCGCGAGCCTGACCGTGCATGACCCCGACACAGGGGCGGAACGCCCTGCGCAGTACGGCGACTTCGCCGTGCTGTTTCATCAGTTTACGGCGGTGGCGCAGTTTGAGCGGGCGTTTCGCGAGGCGGGCGTGCCCTACTTCGTGGTGGGCGGAGGGCGGGGCTACTGGACACAGTACGAGGTGCGCGATTTGGTGAACCTGCTGCGCGCCCTGAGCGACAGCGAGGACGACCTCGCGTTGGCATGTGTGTTGCGCTCGCCTCTGGCGGGGCTGAGCGTAGACGCGCTGATGTTGCTGACCGAGCGGGCAGGGCAAAATGAGTTGCCCCTGCGGATGTGTTTGGAGGATGAGACCGACCTGGATTTGCCCGACATCGAGGCGTTGCGGGCGTTTCGGGCATGGTTCGAGCCGCTTGCACAGCGCGTGGGCGAGTGGAGCGTCGGGGCGATACTGACGCGGGCTTTGGAGGCGAGTCGGTACGAGTCGAAGCTGCTCGCGCAGGGCGAGGAGGGCAAGCAGGCAGCGGCGAATGTGCGCAAACTGCTCGCGATGGCGCTGGAACAGCCGACGACGCCCCCACGCGCCTTCGCTCAGCAACTGATGCTGACCAGCCGCCTCGAACAACGCGAAGGCAACGCCCCCACTTACGAGGAGACGGCGAATGTGGTGCGCTTCTACACTGTCCATAGCGCGAAGGGGCTGGAGTTTCCGGTGGTGTTCGTGGCGGATACAGGGTATCGCTCCCGCCCTGACGAGGTGAAGCTCCAGGTCGATGCGGAAGCGGGTATCGTGGCGGTTCAGATCATACGCCCCGACCATCCGACGCCGTATGTGCCTGTGCTACTTCGGGCGCTCAGTGCGCAGGCGCAACACCGCACGGAGGCGGAGGCGCAGCGCACACTCTATGTTGCGCTCACGCGGGCGCGGGACTATCTGGTGGTGGCACTGACCGATATGCCCCAGAACCCGTGGGCGAAAGGCTTGCGGGGCGCGCTGGCGGAGTATCTCAATCGGAACGCGCAGGCGATTCCACTACCGAACGGGAGCGCGGCAGTGTTGCGAACGGTAGGGTAGTATACAAAGGGAACAGGTTTCGCTCTTTCCCCGTAGGTACACTGGGATAGGAGGGGAGATATGGGATTCCTCAAACTGGTGGTATGGGCAATCGGTTTACTGATTGCCTTCGGTTTGCTGTTTCGCTCAGCTGCGGCGCGGAAGGAGGGCGAGTCAGCGCTCTCTGCGATTGCTTCCATCGTCGTGGCGGGGCTGGTGCTGCTGATTACCGCGTTGCTTACGGCGAGCTTCGGGCAGGTGCCAGCGGGCTATCGCGGTGTGGTGCTGATGTTTGGCGCGCCGACAGGACAGGTGTTGGGCGAGGGCTTCTATACCCTGCTGCCGCCCTATATCAAGACCGTCGAGCTGATGAGCGTGCAGGTGCATGCCTACGAAGCCCCCGCCGAAGCCGCCTCGAAAGACCTGCAAGTCGTCAAAACCCAGGTGACCCTGAACTACGCTCTGGATCCGAACGCCGTCGTGCGAATCTATCGCGACCTGCGCAACGAGTATGTTGATCGAGTTGTCAAACCCGCGATTCAAGAGTCGGTGAAAGCCACGACCGCGCGTTTCACGGCGGAGGAGCTAATCACCAAACGCCCCGAAGTGCGCGACGCCATTGAGAGTAGCCTCTCGCAACGGCTGAATCGCTTCGGCATTCAGGTCGTGGCGATGTCGATTACCGATTTCAATTTCAGCGAGGCATTCAATCAGGCGATTGAGGCGAAGGTCACGGCGCAGCAGCAAGCTCTCAAAGCCGAGCGCGATCTGCAGCGCGTGAAGCTGGAAGCACAGCAGCAAATCGAACGCGCCAAAGCCGAAGCCGAGGCGCTGCGCATCCAGAAACAGAATGTGACGCCCGAACTCGTGCGCCTGCGCCAGATCGAAGCGCAGATGAAAGCCATCGAGAAATGGGACGGCAGAATGCCGACCGTCGTCACGGCAGGCGGACCTGTGCCTTTACTGGACGTGTTCGATAGTCAGCTTCAGCGATAGCGATGGACGCCTATATCGACTCGTTTCTGGACTACTTAGCGCGGGAGCGTCAGGTCTCACCGCACACCGTGAACGCCTACGCGGTAGACCTGGCGCAATTCTGCGCCTATCTCAAGCGCGCCGAGCGTACCGACCCGCACGAGTGGGACTCGTCGCTGTGGGAGGGCTTTATTCACTACCTGCGCCGTCGTTCGATGAGCGAATCGAGCATTGCGCGGAAGCTGAGCGCGGCGCGAGCATTTCTGAAGCATCTCTATCGGCGGGGCGTGCTGGAGGTGGAGCCGCCCGACGCGCTGACCACGCCCAAAACACATCGCGCCCTGCCCGCCACGCTGACTCCGCACGAACTGCGCCGCCTGCTGCTGCAACCCCCGCTGGATACGCCGCACGGCTTACGCGATCGCGCGATGCTGGAGACGATGTACACCACGGGCATGCGCGTCTCGGAGCTGCTAAACCTGAAGCTGGAGCAGCTGAATCTGAGCGAGCGGCTCGTGCGCGTGGAAGGCAAGCGCGGGCGGGAACGCTGGCTACCCCTGCCTGACAGCACAGTCTACTGGCTCCAGCGCTATCTCAGCGACGCCCGCCCTAAACTCGTAAACTCCAAACGCCCCAACGAGGCACTGTTTCTGAACGACCGCGGCGACGCGCTGAGCCGAGTCGCCTTCTGGAACAAGATTAAATACTACGCCGCCTGCGCGGGCATCGAGAAGAATATCTCGCCGCACACCCTGCGCCACTCGTTCGCTGTGCATCTGCTCAACGGCGGAGCCGACCTGCGCGCCGTGCAGGAACTGCTCGGACATGAAGACATCAGCACAACTCAAATCTATACGCAGGTTAGCCTCGACCGCTTGAAGGAGGTTTACAAAAAAGCCCATCCGAGGGGATAGCGACGAATGGACACGCGTGACGATTCTCGGCAGAGTACGGCGTTACTCAAGCCTCGTCAGGAGGCGTTCTATCAGCGTGTGCTGAGCCTCTACCGCGAGGCAGGGATGACGCCCCCGTCGGTGCGGCTGGCGTCGCACATGATTGGCGCGCCGCCCGACGCGATCCGCGCGATGCTCCAAATCGGTGTGGAACGCGGCGACATCGCCGACGCGGGCGAGGGGATTTACTTCGCGACCGAGACGCTGCAACGCCTCGCTGAGCAACTAAAAAATCTGCCTGCGCCCGTGAAAGTGGCGCAGGTGCGCGACCTGACGGGCAGCTCGAGGCGTTATGCGGCGGCGGCGTTGAGGTGGCTGCGAGGACAGGCGAGGCTTGAATAGAAGGGCTACTTCAGGGGAAACCGCCAGCTGAGTTCCAGAGCGAAACGGTGAAGGGCGTCGCCGTTCCAGAAGTCCGCGCCTGCTGTAATGCTCCAATTGTTCTGCTCAAAGGTCAGCCACACCGACGGGCGCGGCTGCCAATAGGTCAAGCAGAACCGGGATTGCCCGCGCATCCCTCGGAACGCCAGCGCCGCCTGCCACTCGTCAGCACGCTGCGCGAGAACCCCAACGGAGTTCGAAGGCGTCGCTCGCCAGACCTCTATGGTCGTGCGCGGGCGCGCTGCGCGTTGGAGCGCAGGATAGCGAATGCGTCCCTCCAGCGCAGGCGGCGCGCGCAGGAACCCGTCCGCATCGGGAACCGGGCGATTGATCCGCAGATTCGCCTCAATCTGCTGAACCTGCCGAGTCCGCAAGCGGCTCCAGAGGTTTTCAACAAACACGCCTGCAACCCAACCTTCGGTCTCCACCGCCACACCCGCGTCGAGCGTGAAGCCCGCACCGCCGACTGTTTCAGCGGGCAATCCGCGCGTGGTCAGCAACAACAACTCGCCCTCAAACGAGTCCCCTTCTTTCTGTCCCTGTAGCCAGCCTTGCTGCACACGCTGAAGATTCAGATACCGTATCCCCACCTGATAGCGCACCTTTGCGTGTGCGCTGTTCCATTCGCCGTGATAAGTTGCCCCCCACGACTGGAGCGCAGATCGGTTCAGCGTCGCTTCCACTGGATAGCTGGAGTCGGACGTAATCTGTTTCTGCTCGGCTTCAAGGAACAGACGCGCTGCGCCTTGATTGCCTTCATATCGATCTGCTTGCCCGTAGGCAACGCTGAACTCCCAGCGGGGCAGGCGGATATGGAGTGAGTAGGCAAACGCCTGGCGGAAGTAGGCGCGCTCCGCAGCGAAAGCAGGCTCGGCAGGCTTCTGAAAAAGTGGTCGTACATTAGTGTCGGCGAAGGCACTAACGCGTATCTCAAGGTATCGGGGAAAGGTGCTGGAAGGCTCTGGCAGCCAGTTTCCTAAACGAGCAGGGGGCGTGGCTACGGGCTGCGCGAAGCCTATCACGCAGCCCATAGCGAACGTCCCCACAATGACGCCCCACCAGTGAGGGAGGCGCGCCCTCACAAGCAAGCGCGCGCTCAATCCTCTAACCTGAGCAGGGAGTTCACGGTTTCGAAGGTGTTGTCGTTGTAGCGCACGATGTAAGCGTCGCCGAAGTCGGGCAGCCCCAGCGCGCTCGCCTTGCCAATCTGGGCGACACTTGTCCCATCGGGCTTCTTTATCGCGCCCGTGAAAGTCTGGTTCGTGTCGTTGTAGAGCAGTTCTACGCGGAAGTTAGACGGCGTGTGGGACATCTGGATCGTGGTGGTCTGGAACATCCGTTCTGGGTCTACGCAACCGTCCACGATGCGCAGGTTGCCCGTGAAGCCGCCTTCCAGACGCGCCGTGCCCAGATCGAGGCGCAGCTGTAGCCGTACGCGCGGCGTCGAGAAGTTCGGCTCGGAAACGATGTTGAAGTAAGCCCGTGCGGGACGACCGATGCGCGGCGTCAGGTTGCCGTCGAACTCGAAGTTGCCGCGTGGGAACTGCTCCAGCGGGATTGTCTCCCATTCCAGAGGGTTCCCTCCGGCGGGGTTCTCCCACTGCATGGTTATCCGCCCGATGAGCGTATCGTTCGGGGTGCGGTACTCGGCGTTCGCCTGGAGGCGCGCAAGCTGTGGTTCCCCGCCGACGCGCTGGAACTGAGCGTTGAGATTGCGCAAGAGAAGCGTCGTTTCCGTGCCGCTAAAATCCAGCGACTGGACGGTTATCTGGGTGATGTGCTTATCGGGTGGGTCCCCGTCTGCGAAGGCGACGTTCAAGTTCTCCAGTTCGAGTGTCGGGTTTTCTTCGGTTTTGAGCGTTGCCTGCACGCGCGCTGCACTGACTTGCTTCACACGCTCGCTGACGGGATAGGTGTCGTACACAAGGTTCGTCACATTCAGGTCAGCGTACTGGCTTTGCAGGGTTCCCGACATATTGACTGTGCGGAAGCTACCGTCGTCGCGTGGGGTCGTGTTCGCCACGCCGTTGAACTGGATGGGCTGGCTCAGTCCGCTGTCCCGCAGGGAGAACTGCACGCGCAGCTGGGTCACCCGGTTCTGCGAATCGCGCTGGGTTACCTCAAATGAGCCGTCGTGCTGCACGCTGGGGTCGCCATCCTTGCGCAGGGAGAAACTGACGCGCCCTGCATCCGGACCGAGTATGAACTCTTCCAGCGGGTTGGCAGTGGTCACGGTGCATTCCAGCGCGCCGCTTTCCACATACCAGGTGCGATTGTTGGGCGAATCACCGCTGCGCTCCAGTACGTAGCGTCCGTTGCGTAGCACTTCGCGATAGCGTCCTGGGGGCAGCCCATTCAGCGAGTCATGCGGGTCGCTGCCGCCCGGTTCCTCCAAGCCGAGCAAGCGGATAACGAAATCCAGCCCGCGTCCCCTGAACGCCTCCAGCGGCTGAATAATGTCTTCCTCGATAATCTGTTCCTGCTCACGCACCAACGCTGCGAAGCGAAGCGCCTCGTTGTTGCTACGGTCTATCCACGTCGTGCTGTAGTCGCGCAGCATCTGGGTAATCTGTTTCGCTGTGGCGACATCGCCTGTGGACGGCGGGAGATTCTGCGCCTGGTCCAGCACGCACTGCTGTACCGGGTCGCCTATCGTTTCGTCCTGTAAGCCATCTCCAATGTTTTCGGGCAGGGTCTGACCAACGACGAGACTCAGCGAGTCACGGTTGCGAATCACCTCGCGCACTCGATCCACGACCGACGCAACACCGTTAGGCGATAAGGCGGTCAAATTCTGCTGGCGGGCGTAGCGTAAAATCTCTTCCGTCGCCAGCGTGGTGTAAGCGTCCAGATTCGCGCCTGCGTAGCCTTGCGCAGGAAGCGCGGGCAACAACGCCGACACACGTACGCGCTGGTTGTTTACGGTCTTCTCGGCGATAATCAAGATGTCGCGTCCGGCATAGTTTGGGGGAATGGTCAACACGTAGCGTCCATTGGCGTCTGTCGTGGACTGCGCAAGGACAGTGCCTGGTTCGAAAGCAAGTACGGCGCGGATTGAAGCATTGGGTAATGCGGCGCCAGTCAGAGAGCGAGAACGCGGGGTTCCAGTAGGAACGGTGACCGTTCCGTTAATCGTGAGACCTGAAGTAGGGGGAGTGGTGCCTCCTCCACCTCCGCAGTTGGAAAGGGAAACGAGAAGCGTGAGTGCGGTGATTGCTGTCAGCCACCGCTTTGTGTCACCCTTGACATAGATGCGGTTCATGGTCAACCTCCGCACTCAATTATACCGAATCGTCGGTCGAAAAATCAAGAAGCTCTCTTGACAGAGAAGGGCGTTATGTCCAAAACCGCTGACCGATTTGCTGAATAGACTGTTGATGCCCGCATAGGAGGGCGCGGAGTTCGGACGCATCGTGCAGGTTCAGGCTATGGGCGACGGCGGCGGCGCGCTCCTCGTCGGGCAGGGTTTCAGGCGCAGGGTCGAATAGCAGGCGCAACCGATTGCGCAGATGATACAGGAACTGCCACGATTCCGCGAGCGTCTCATAATCGGCGCGGTCAAGCACGCCGTTGCGCCAGAGCCATTCCAGCTGAACGCGTGTCTGAAGTGAGGCGGGATGGTTTTCAAGGTTCGCGTGCTGCACGACCAACCAGTGCGTCAGGAACTCGACCGTCGCTTGTCCAGCGTGTCCGAGTTTGAGGTGCGAATGCAGTTGCGTGGGGGCGACGCGCTCGGTCAGAGCGCGCTGGGCGAGCCGTTGCATCTCGGCTAACTCTTCCGGTGCGGGCGGCGCGCCGTAGCGAAAAGAGTTGAGTATCTGGAGAAACGGCTCCGCCAATGGCGATTCCTCATTCAGCGGGCGTGCGCGCAACGCCGCGAGCCGTTCCCACGGCGCGGCACTGTGTTCGCAGTACTCGCGCCAGCCCGACAGGGTACGCACCAGCGCGCCCGCTTTCCCTTCGGGACGCAACTGTGTGTCGACGGGCTGGAATACGCCCTGTTCCGAGAGTCGCTGGCACAGGTTGAGAAAGTTTTGCGCCAAAACCTGCATTTTGTCCACATCGGCGTCATCGGCGCAAGCAAAGGCGATATCCCAGTCGCTGCCGAAGCCCAAATCGCCCGCGCCGAGGCTGCCGAATCCTACCATCAGCACGGGCGTCTCAGGCGCGACGATGTCCCACAGGCAGGTGAGGAGTGTGTCGGCGAGCGCGGTCAGGTCGTGCGCTGTTTGTTCAGGCGTAGTTTCGCCCCACAGGTCGCGCGCGCCGATGCGGAGCTGCTCACGTCGTGCATAGGCGGCGAGGTTCGCTATCTGCGCATTCGTGGTGCGGCAGGTTCTCAGGCGCGCTCGCAGGGCGTGCAGGTGCTGTTCGCGCGTTTTCGCGCCATGCGCCACAATCTCTTCGCCAAATAGCATATCCAGCAGTTCGAGATGCGCCAGCAGTCGGTTCCACAACACAGGCGATTGCGCCAGCTCGGCAAGGCGGGTCAACACTTCGGGCGACTCGGCATAGGAGGCGAATAGCGCGGCGCGATTCGGAAAGGCGTCCGCAAGGCGCTCCAGCCCTACCAGGGCGCGGTCGGGGTCGGGAGTGCGGGCGCAGGCAATCAGCAGGTCGGGCAAAATCGCTTCGAAGGCGCGCTTCGCGTCGGGGGGCGGCGCGCCGTACTCGTTGCCAGTAAGGTTTGTCTGAACAATCTGGTAGGCGCGACGGGGTTCCGAAAAGCCGAGTTCACGAAGGGTTTGCTCCCAGCGGGGGGTGTCTTCCGGCGGGATTAATCGAACCTCACCCCCCTGCCCCCTCTCCGTAAACGGAGAGGGGGTATCGCCCCCCTCTCCGTTTACGGAGAGGGGGGATGGGGGGGTGAGGTCAGAGAACATGGTCGGTAGGAGTAGTCGGTCAGGTTGTACCTGCGCAAAGACCTCGTCCCGATACCGTCGCGCCGTCTCCCGATGACGCTTCAAATCCGCCTCGAACGCAGCGGGGTCGGAGTAGCCCATGTGTCGGGCGAAGCGTTCCCGCTCGCGCGGCGCGCTCGGCAGTGTGTGCGTCTGGTGTCCGTACTGGAGTTGCAGGCGATGTTCCACCGTGCGCAGGAAGCAGTAGGCGTGGCGCAGGGCGTCGGCTTCGTCGGGGGCTAACACACGCGCGTTTTTCAACCGTTGCAGCGCGTCCAGCGTGTTCGGCGTGCGCAGGCGCGGGTGCTTCCCACCCAACAGCAGCTGCAACGCCTGCGTGGGAAACTCGATATCGCGGATTCCGCCCCAGCCGTTCTTGATGTTGGTTTCGTATTCGCCGCGTGCCTGCGTTTGCGCTTCGGTGCGCGTGCGCTGCTCCACAATCTGCGCGAAGTCGGCGTCGCTCAGCGCAGGGCGATAGACCCATGCGTGAATCCGCTCCAGAAACGCCTCGCCCACGCCCGGATCGCCTGCACACACGCGCGCCTTAATCATCGCCTGACGCTCCCAGAGTTCCGCCCAGTTCTCGTAGTAGTGGAGCGCGGAGCTGAGCGTGCGCACGATGGGACCGAAACGCCCTTCAGGTCGCAGGCGCAGGTCGACGCGGAACACAATCCCGCGACGCATCGGCTCGGAAAGGGCTTTGACCAGCATCTCGGCGAGGCGGGTGAGATACTGCAACGGTTCGCGCGCGCTTTGCAAACGAGGCTGGTCTGCGCAGATGAGAATCGGGTCGATGTCGGAGCTGTAGTTCAGCTCGCGCCCGCCCCACTTGCCCATGCCAATCACGCACAGCCCATGTTCGCCCGACACGCCGAGCTGCGCACCGAGTTCCTGATGGCAGGCATCCAACGCTGCGCCGACGCATACATCGGCAAGGTCAGATAGCCCACGCGCAATTTGGGGCAGCGACGCCTCCCCCAGCACATCCAGCGCAGTGAGCCGCAGGAACTCCTGCTGCTTAAACGCCCGCAATCGATCAAGTTTCATCCAGAAAGTTGTACAGGGCTTCAGCAGGCGGTGCAGGTCGCGGCGCAGGTCAGCGCGGGAACGGGCGCGCGTCAGCAGGCGCATATCGAGCAGAATCTCGCTCAGTTCGGGGTTCTGGAGGAGTGCGTCCGCCATGTATTGCGAGTGCGCAAGCAGAGCGAGCAGCGGCGTCAGCACAGAAGGCGTCTCAGCGAACAAACGATAGTAGGTCAGCGTCGCGCCCAGCGACTCCAGCCAGCGGTCGAAGTTGAGCATCAGGCGGTCGGGGTCGGGCGCGCTCTGCAGTGCATGCGTTAGGGTTGGCGCGAATCGATCGAACAGTTCAGCCTGCAGCCCCTCCCCTCGCCAGCGACGCCACAGCCGCTCCGCCCGTTCAGGCTGTTCCAGCCGTATCTCGTCAATCATTGCCCGATAAGTATGGATCCCCCACTCCCCGCACGCCCGCGTTCCAGCGCGGATCCTCAAATCGTTGGATTTCAATCAGGTAGCCGTTCGGGTCGCGGGCGAACAGGTGATAAATCAGGTAGCGTTCGTTGTGGGTAGGCGGTTTCGTAATCTCCACGCCGTGCGCTTGCAAGTGAGCATACCATGCGTCCACTTCCTGCGAGACCAGCGTTAGTATTACACGCTCAGGGGGCTGGGGGGTCTCCGCCCGTTGGCAAAAGCCGAGATAGCCCGCGCCCGCAACCTGATAGATAACGCAGTCTGTCTGCTCCAGCACGATAGGCAAGCCCAGCACACGCTCATAAAAGGCGCGCGTTGCCTCCCAGTTCGGCGCGGGCAGGAACGCGATGAACTCACTAATCGCTGGCATAGTGTTGAACGAAGCCTCCTCAGTGTCGGAAGTGCCTGATTCCCGTGAAGACCATCGCGATGCCCGTTTCGTTCGCGGCGGCGATGACTTCAGGGTCCTTTTTGGAGCCGCCGGGCTGCACAATCGCGCGGATCCCCGCCCGCGCCGCGAGGTCGATGCTGTCGGGGAACGGGAAGAAGGCGTCGGAGGCAAGCACCGCGCCGTGCGCGTGTTCCCCTGCCTGCTCCAGCGCGAGGCGCACGGAGCCGACCCGATTCATCTGCCCTGCGCCCACGCCCCACACCACGCCCCCCTTCGCCACCACAATCGCGTTGGACTTGACATGCTTGACAACGCGCCACGCGAAGCGCAAATCCGCCCACTCGCTCTCGGCGGGCGTGCGTTCAGTGACGACTTGCAGGGTATCAGGATTCCAGTCTATGGCGTCGCGTTCCGTGTAGAGTGCGCCGCCGGTCAGACTGCGTATAGCGTAGCCGTGCATCGCGCTGGGCGGCGCGAGGTTGCCCGTTCGCAAGAGGCGCACATTCTGTCCCCAGCCCTTGCGCTCCTGAAACACGGGTAGGGCGTCGGGCGCGAAGTCGGGCGCGAGAACCACCTCGAAGAAGGTACCGGGCGCGACCATCGCCTCGGCGGCTTCGCGGTCAATCGGGCGATTGCACGCCACAATCCCGCCAAACGCCGACACGGGGTCTGCCTCCAGCGCGCGCAGGAACGCCTCCGTGATGCTCTCGCCCAGCGCGACGCCGCAGGGGTTCGTGTGCTTGATAATCGCGCAGGCGGGCTGCTCGAACTCGCGCACCAGCTCCAGCGCGGCGTCGGCGTCCAG